>CAZLKP010000248.1:4497-7432 GCA_964560095.1 uncultured Bacteroidia bacterium | reverse complement strand
TTTATCCGCAGGCCATATCCCGGATCTCATCATCGCAGATGTGGACATGCCCCGTCTCAATGGATGTGACCTTTTGCGCCAACTGCGCGCCAGCGGGTACTTTCGCAATATTCCCGTCGTTATGCTCTCGGGCTACGATGATCAGGAAGTCCGGGACAGCTGCAGACAACTGGGGGCCAAAGATTATCTCCTCAAACCCTTACTCCTGAACATATCATGGAGAGAATCGGATGCCTCTTTGCCAGGAACTCATCTCTGGAGGTGTAGATACAGAGAAGCTGAACATGCAACAACTCACGCCACCATCCGCTGGTGCTACCACAGTGATTCCTGATGCTCTGGAAGGGAGCCAATCTCGTTTTATCCTCTATATCGGTCATTTTTCACGGAAAATGCACCCCAGAATGCTGGAACGCGATTTTCTGGGCATCAACCTCGCATCTTCCTTCAAATCCTACCTGCTGCTGGAAAAACTGGCCCAGTCACATGCTCGGGCCGAACAGGACGGAGGCTTGCCATTTGCCTTGCCAGAGGCGATTGTTACCGACCTGGTATTACCCGATGGCGATGCATTCAGCCTGTTTCGGCAACTCCGAAACCTCCCTCAGCTGAACTCAGTGCCATTTATTGTCATGGCAGAAAACTCCGATGAGGAAGCTGAACATAGAGCCCTTTCTGTGGGGATCGACGATTTTTATGTCGGAAAAGTAGACCCTAAAGACCTACAAACCCGCATTGAGTTCCTCAATGCCCATCACCCACACGACCGCTGGCAGCACAACGACGATCCATTTGCGGTCTTTCGTATTCCCCGATGGAAGCGGGCCTTCGATCTCGTCTTCGCCAGCATGTTGCTCTTGGTGCTCAGTCCGCTCATGCTCCTGATTGCTCTCTTGATCAAGCTTGAATCCAGGGGAGAGGTGATCTATGTCTCCAAGCGGGCTGGTACCGGATACCGGGTCTTCGATTTTTACAAATTCCGCTCCATGCGGGTGGGAGCAGAAAAAGAGCTGGTCCGGCTGATGCATCTGAATCAGTACGAACCGGATGTATTTACGGAGCTCGCGATCCACGAAAAGTGTGTCAACTGCCTGGTGAACGGAAATCTGTGCGAAGATATGGTGTCCATTCTGGGACGGGACCTGTGCAGGGAGGAATGGGATAGTGCCAGAAACCGGCATCAGGAAGAAAGACGTCGGACTTCTTTCATTAAATTGGAAGATGATCCGCGCGTCACACGCCTGGGGCGGTTTTTGAGAAACAGTAGCTTGGATGAGCTGCCACAGCTGTTCAATGTGCTGAAAGGGGATATGTCGATTGTTGGCAATCGTCCCCTTCCTTTGTACGAAGCTGAATTTCTCACCACGGATCAATGGGCAAGACGCTTTCTGGCACCGGCCGGTATTACCGGACTGTGGCAGGTGAAGCGCCGGGGAAACGGCAACTACTCGGAAGAGGAGCGTAAGCGCCTGGATGCAGCCTACGCCATGAATTCCGGGTTTTGGAGTGATATGAAAATTCTCGTTCAAACCATTCCTGTGCTGTTTCAGCACAAATCAGTTTGACGGGAATCATTTTCGGCCTGATAATTGACGAAAAAGGAAATTGACGAAAAAGGAGTTGTTGATTCATCAGGTTGATCAACTGGGCAATAGGGCAGAATGAAACCACTCGGGTCATATTGGTGGAAATCAGGGGCATATACCTTCCTGGAGCGCTTCGCGCTGCAGCTATTCCGCTTTGGTGGGTTTTATCTGCTTGTGCGGGCTCTGACCAAAGAGGAGTTTGGGATTTGGGCCATTTTCCTCATCATCACTGCAATTGTCGAGGTGGTCAGAATCGGCCTGGTGCAGAATGCGCTGATTAAGGCTGTCACCAGCAATGAAGAGCCTCGTATTCAGGCCAGAATCAGCACAGCATCTTTTGCCCTCAACCTAGGGTTTTCCCTGCTGGTCACGCTGCTTTTGCTGGTGATTGCCCGGCTCCAATACATCTGGTATGGCGAGGTGCTGCTGGAGAATTTGCTCCACATGTACATTTTTACCAACCTGTTTTTGGTGCCCTTTTTCCATTTCACCTTTTTTGCACAGGCAAAGTTTGATTTCAGGACCATTTTTCTGGCCAATTTTGTCAGGCAGTTGATCTTTTTTGTGTTCGTGTTGATTGTCTATCTGGTGCCGGGCTGGGGATTCAGGGTCTTGCATCTGGCCGGCATTCAGGCTATCGGAGCGCTGATCGGCAGCGCCGTCGGCTGGTATGCGGGAAAGTCGTACATCCGCTTTTCTGTCAAACTTGACCTGGAATGGGTGCGCTGGCTGTTTAATTACGGCAAATACGTCATCGGAACCAATCTCAGCTCCATGCTGTCTAAAAGCCTGGACCAGCTGATGCTGGGGGCGATGATCTCTCCAATCGCCACGGCCGTGTACAGCACAGCGATTAAAATTGCCAATCTGGTGGAAGTTCCCACCCAGAGCATGGCCGCCATCGTTTTCCCAAAATCTTCTCAGCGCTTTGAGGAAGAAGGCACGAAAGCCGCCAAAAAGCTGTATGAAAAGTCGGTGGGTGTGCTCTTGGCCCTGATTATTCCCGGCGTGTTATTCGTGATGCTCTTCCCGGAATTCGTCATCCAGGTGGTGGCTGGCGAGCAATATCTCGACGCTGTGCCAGTGCTTCGAATTGCCATGCTGTATGGCCTGTTTGTTCCGTTTGCCCGGCAGTTTGGCACCGTACTCGATTCGATGGGGAAGCCTGGGATTAATTTCTTCCTGGTGCTGATGGCCGCGATTGTCAACGGGAGTCTCAACTACCTATTTATCGGTTGGTTTGGGATTATGGGAGCCGCCTATGCCACCCTGATTTCCTACGGGTTGTTTTTTGTCATCAACCAAATCATTCTTTACAAGCAGGTTGAGATTCAGCTGTGGAATGTGTT
>CAZLKP010000248.1:0-4487 GCA_964560095.1 uncultured Bacteroidia bacterium | reverse complement strand
TCACTTGTGCTTGGAACTTTGCTCTTACGGTGTTCATGAAGGTGTATTTCAATGGATTTGCGATGCTGCGGCAGCGTCTGGCCCAAGTCGGCTCCAGCTCCTGATTTCGTTTTCCATCAGATAGATTCCGGCTCCGAAATTGACCATTCAACGGGGCTTTTCGGCCATTAAGATGCACACGAGAACTTTTTATTGAATTAACGGTTAATTTGCATTCATATCTTGGCCCCTTCCCATTTTCAGGCGTGTAATTCACATGGCGCAAAAAAAACATCCACTTCAAAGACGGCATGTGCTGTCGATTCGTGAAAGAAGACATGAAATGGCACTAGTAGTGGTTTGTATCGGCTTCTGCGTCTTCTTTTTCGCCAAAATCTTGTTTTTCTGATATTCCGGGCATTTCCACGCTGCCATTGGTCAGATGTTTGCTAACATTCTGCCACCTGCTTTCCTGTTATCTTCCTGCCCATGAAGCTGTTTACTCCCAAACAAGAACACCTGAACTGGCTGACCCTTTCCGACTGGTATGTTCGGTTATGGAAGCACCTGTTGCTTGAAAAGCTCAATACCCGTTGGGGCTATGCCTTGGGTCTGCTGTTGGCTCTGGGAGTTGCCTGGATGGTTGGCACACAGGGCATCGAATGGGCCTGGTATGCCTTCTCGGCGGTGCTTCTCCTGCCCGTGATGATTGCTTCGTTTTTGTTTCCAGGCGCAGGAGTGATAGCACTCATATTTATTGGCTTTTGGGTTTCCCTCGCCAAGCGGTTGAGTGAAGGTCTCCCGTTGGGAGTGATGGTGGATATCTGGCTGATTGTGATTCTGGGTGGGATCTTTTTCCGGCAAATTACCCGGAAAGACTGGTCGGCCCTGGCCCACCCACTGAGTATTCCGATAGGCTTGTGGATGCTGTATTGTGGATTAGAGTTTCTCAATCCCTGGTCTCACGCGGATCTCGGCTGGTTCTATGCTTTCCGTTCAGTGGCCGGGTGGTTGTTACTCTATCCCATAGGCGTGTTGACCTTAACTGAATTCCGACGCATCATCCAGTTACAACGTCTTTGGATTGGTCTGGTGACAATGGTGGCGCTGTATGGACTCTGGCAATGGGGTACCGGGCCAGGTGACCGCGAATTCGCATGGATCATGGCAGATCCGGAGCGCTTCGACCTGTTGTTCAATGGCTCCGGATATCGGGTGTTTTCTGTTTTTTCAGATCCAACAGCTTTTGGCTTGCTGTGTGGAATCACAGCCACAATGACCGCTATTTTGGGCTGGAGGTCCGGAGCCTCCCTGCAACAAAAGCTCCTCACAGCAGCTGTCGTGCTGGTGATGGTACTGGCTACGCTGGCTACCGAAAGCCGGATTGCCATTTTGCTTCCTGTGGCCGGGTTGCTGTTTTATACCCTGCTCAGTCTGCGACGGGAAGCTCTGATCTTGTCCAGTGTGCTGCTGGCGATATGGGTAGGCATACTCACCATTCCAGTAGATCACGCTGTATGGCAGCGCGCGCAAAAAATCGCTGACCCAACCAACTCCGTTGGGGCCGAAATCCGTGATCAGAACCAAAGCTGGGTGCAACCCTTTATTCTGGACCACCCCATCGGTGCTGGTCTGGGCAAAACCGGCCTCCTGGGGCAACGATTTGCTCCGGATGTGTGGCTGTCCCAGTTCCCCCCCGATTCTGCTTACGTGAGGACGGCGCTGGAAACCGGCTATATCGGGCTGTTTCTCTACCTAGCTATGATGGCCTCCATTCTGGTAGTAGGTATTCGTGGGATGTTTCGGGCTGGTTCACCCCGTGTCAAGGTGCTCTACCAGGCCTGGCTGACCTTTGCCTTCCTGGTTGTGATCGCCAATTATACCCAGCAAGTCACCACACAACTCCCGATTGGCCTCCTGTTTATACTGACACCTGCCGTTTTTGTGGCTCTTCATCACCTGCAACCGCGCTGAAAAGGCAAAAAAAGATTTCAGGCCTTGGCAATGATCGGTCTCAGGTGTATTTTTCTCACATGGAAGAATTGAAGCAGGAACTGCGCGCCCTGGTTGCTAAAAACAGAATCAGACAGGTGCTCAAAAAGCTGAATGATCTCCCTAAAGATCAAAAGGGCGGTAGCGGTGGAGATATCATTACCCTCCAACAGCAGTTTGCCGAACACAGCCGGAATGCTACCATGGGCATCCTGGATCCTATGACTGCCAGCCGGGAAAAAACGATGATTGTACAACGGATCCTCAGCATCATTGATGTGCTGGGTGAAGAAGTGGGGGAGGAGAACAACTCAGGCAGGGGGCAGGTCGAAACCGGGCAGCTCAACGGCAGGCAAGGCGACGGTGGTTCTGACCCGGTCCGGAAAAAGAAAATCCTGTTTCTGGCTTCCAACCCCAAAGATACCGGGCAGCTTCGGCTGGGAGAAGAGCACAAAAAAGTGGAGCAATCGCTACGGGAGTCGAGCATGAGAGAGCAATTTGAACTCACCGAGCGATTTGCTGTGGATTCATTCTCCCTGTTTACTGCTCTGCTGGATGAAACACCGCAGATTGTGCATTTTTCCGGGCACGGAGAACGCAGCAACATCAAAGAGGCCACCGGCGAAGCGGCTCCCGTCGATGGCGAATCCCGCTCAATGGTCTTTTTTATGCCCAAAAATGCAACAAATCCGGATGCTTACTCCGGTGGGATTGTGGTGGAAGACGACTCCGGAATGGCCCGAATCATTGAAGCCAACCTGCTCGCAGAATTGTTTGGAAAAATCAAAGGCATTGATTGTGTGATCCTCAATGCCTGCTACTCTGAGGTGCAGGCCGATGCGATCCTGAAGCAGGTACCCTACGTGATTGGAATGAATACCGCTGTGCCTGATTCCACTGCTATCAATTTTGCCAAAGCTTTTTATCGGGGACTTGGCAATGGCAGAAGCTACGAAAATGCCTTCGACCTGGCAAAAATCAGTGTAGGCATGTCGGGTACATCGGGGGCTCATATCCCGGTGTTCCGCAAAAATGAAGCCCTGCTCAATCAAGCCTGACTGTTGCCTGATCGGCGATTTCTTCCTGCTGCTGACCCTGAAATCGCAGGGTTATGTGAATTTCCTGCTCGACAGGTAACCCTTCTTCATCTGTTTTCTGTTCCGCAGCAGTAAATGTCCACGTTTTCAGAGCTTCGTATGTCAGGATGCCGAGCCGGGGAGGAATGGGGTCATCTCCCCGAACCCCAAAATACCGGTACACCCCTCTGACCGATCCATCAGGCCTCAGGCCCACCACGGCATTCACTATGCCCGGTCCTCCTTCGTGCTTGCCAGGAGCATAAATGTGAGCGGGCTTCCGCTCGTCAAGCCCCTGCATGATGCAACTTCCATCTGAAGCATATAGGACACCCGAACCGGGCTCGTTGTACTGAATCACCACCTTGACAGGTAGGTGGTCCTGCGGGATGTCCTCCGGTAATGGCGCAAACTGCCATTGTTCGACGGCCTTCACTGCCCCGTTGACCATTTGCCTGGATGTGCCGGGCAATAATGGCGGGTCTAGTCTCACCTCCTGGGTGGTGCCGTCCGGCCGGATGGTGAACTTGAGAGGAACAAGCCCGGTTGCCGTACCTGTGTAAATGGGTTGGGGGAGATTGACCGGGCTACGTCGGAGAAACCCTTCTCCATTGGCGCCTGTAAATGAATACAGGGTTTCCGGGTCCAGCATGTTGAGTTCTGCCGGAGATTCAGATCGGGTTTGGGCGCTGATCTCCGAAAGACAGAGCATGCAAAGGAAGAGTCCGAGGGAAAAGCGGCGGGTCATTGTTGCGGGTTCTTACTTGGGTTATGTCGCCAAATCCGCAATTTTCTGATCCGATTGCAAGGAGCTTTGTCTTAACGGTCAGGATTGATGAAGAAACGGTAGCCCTTAATTATCAGAAGATTAGGAATATGGAGCAGAATGCCCGCCTCAGGCAAAGAATCGTCTGTCAGGTCAGAGTATTTGACCATACAGGCATTCTTCTGCGCCAGAATGTCAATATCCCATGAAACATAACATAGCCAGAATGGCTCCAGATGCGGTTGAGGCAAAATTCACCGAGTCATTGGTCATGAGATTCCATCGCTGAAAGGTGGCTCCAAGCACCGAGTCGATACCGTTGGCCAGGGTGGCACCCACGACAACCGACAGGAACCCCGCCTGTTCCCATCCTGCGACCCATATACACAGGCCAGCAACTACGGCGGCTCCGACCATCCCCGCCAGCGTACCTTCCAGGCTGATCACGCCGTCAAGTCCCCGCCTGTCGGGGCGGAAGCTGAGGATATGGATAAACCGGCGGCCATACAGAGATCCGAATTCAGAGGAAAAGGTGTCAGACGTCGCAGTAGCCAGCGACCCAATGAGCCCGATGCCGCACAGCAACCGGTATTCTGGGAGCATCATCGCCACCAAACCGAGAATGCCGGCAACCCCGGCATTGGAAAAGGCATGACGCACACTACGCTTTCCAC
>CAZLKP010000247.1:0-7433 GCA_964560095.1 uncultured Bacteroidia bacterium | reverse complement strand
TGCATTCCGCAAGGCTTACCAGGCCTCCGATTTTGCTGAATCCCCGGAAGTGTGGGATCTGACCTACAAAACCGTGTTGGTCATTGTCCAGGTAATCGGCTATGCCTTGTCAAAATTCATCGGCATCAAGGTCGTCTCTGAAATGCCCCCTGCCAAACGGGCGTGGACCCTGATCGGTCTGGTGACTGTAGCGGGTCTGGCTCTGCTTGGATTTGGGTTAGTTCCTGCTCCTTATAACTGGCCTTTCATGTTTTTCAACGGGTTGCCGCTCGGGATGGTCTGGGGAATTGTGTTTTCATATCTGGAAGGGAGGCGGCAAACCGAAATCATGGGCCTGGGCCTCTGTGCGAGTTTCATCTTTGCTTCTGGATTTGTCAAGGACATTGGACGATGGCTGATGCAAGTGGGTGTGGATGAATTCTGGATGCCGGCAGCCGTGGCGGGGTTGTTTCTGGGGCCATTGCTCCTGTTTACCCTCCTACTAAACCAGGTGCCTCCACCTTCGGAAGCGGACAAGGCTTTGCGCACGGAGCGCGTACCGATGAAGGGATTCGAACGAAAGGAGTTTTTCAGGCACTATGCACCCGGATTGGTGCTGCTGGTGGCTGTTTACACGCTGTTGACAGCTTACCGGGATTTTCGCGACACCTTCATGGCGGAGTTCTGGATTGAGTTACGGGGGCCCGACCATGAGGTCGCCTTTTCGGCAACCGAAACGCCCATTTCCATCGCAGTTCTCCTGCTTCTCATGCTTCTAGTCCTCATCAAAGACAATCGTAAAGCGCTGGTGGTCAATCATATTTCGGTGGGTCTGGGACTTGCCCTTACCGGTGGAGCCACCTATGCCTTTTCGAAAGATATCATTTCGGATCTCTGGTGGATGGGCCTGATCGGTTTTGGCACCTACATGGCCTACATCCCGTTCAATTCGATCCTCTTCGACCGCCTGATCGCCACAGTCAAACGGGTGAGCAATGTGGGATTTCTGATTTATGTGGCCGATTCGTTTGGGTATCTGGGCAGCGTGGCCATTCTGCTTTACAAAAATCTGGCGGCACCAGAGCTGAGCTGGGTGGAGTTTTTCTTTGGAGCGGGCTATGGGCTGGCTGTGGCGGGCGTGATTGGAACCGCTCTGGCGGGAGTATATTTCTGGCGAAAGGGATGATTTTTTTCATCGGTATTGCCTGTAATTCACTACCTTTTCAGACAGTTATCGTACCTGATTCACGCAGAAGTTCGACATGGCCTATCAATTAAAAATTACCCTCATGCATTCCTCAGACCCAGTGGTCTGGCGGCGCGTTCGCTTCGATTCGGACAGCGATTTTGATGACCTCCATGCTGCGATCCAGGGAGCCTTTGGATGGGAAATGGCTCACTTATGGGAATTTACTCCCACACTGGGAAGATCCAACGTGGCCATCATCATGCCCGAACTTGAAAATGACTATCTGGTCATGGAGGACCGGGAGGTGATGGAAGCCGATATGGTGGACCTGAACGAATACTTTCAGGAACCCGGAGACAAGATGTATTACCTATATGACTTCGGCGACAGCTGGATGCATGAAATTGTGCTGGAAGGAATTTTGCCGGATGAGGAGCACATGTTTGAGACGCCTCAGGTCGTTGAAGGCAAGGGCGCCTGCCCACCGGAGGACTGTGGCGGTGTAGGTGGGTATGACTGGCTCAAAAAGGTGCTGGCGGATCCAAATCACGAAGAACACGAGCACTATCGGGAATGGATGGACCTGGAAAACGGAGAAGCATTTGATCCCAACGAATTTGACCTGGAAGAAACCCAGGAAGAAATCGATACCATCTTCAATGATCTGGATTTCTTCTTTGATCCGGACGATGAGGACGAGGAAGAATAGACCTCAGAGCATATCATTAACCCACAATCTGCCCGCTCAACCAGGCCTGACACTGAACGACAGAGCCTGAGGGAGGCAGGGATTCCATCGCCTTTTCATCCACGACCAGATCTAGGGTAATGCCTAGTGATTCAAGCAGAATCCAGCTGTACACCTGACCGGAAAACTGATTACGCTTTTCTTCAGCCTCGAGCACCCTGCCGGTAATCAGGGCAACCGCATCGGGATTTTCTTCACTTTCTTCCCCAATCAGCCCAACCGGAATAAAGGATTGTGCGGCAAACGGGATTTCTTCTTTGATCTGGGCAGCGGCAAAGGCATCTTCGTCTTCATACACCCGAATCTCCTGAGAAAAAGCCGTGAGCTGGACTTCAGCGCCGCGCGGAAAATGTCCTTGATGCAGACAAAAATCGGGGCTGTCGAAGACCATCGGATAGTCGCCGGTGTCGGGATCCGCAGGATCCAGCGGGTTAACCCAGGCCACCCAAGCCCCATCAAGATCACTTTGAGGGCGGTTTACCCGGCTATGTAGGACCACCGGGACCCGACTTTTGCCCCGATAATGGGGATTCATACCGATCCATTCTTCTTCCCGGTCCAACTGCAGCCATAGTTCAGCCCCCGACAAATCTGCAAGCCGCACATAATACCCGCCATATTCCTCCAAGGCCGGAATTTTATGCCCCGCCTGGAAGGCCTGCTCCATCAACACCCATAATTCATCCTGGGACTTGACCGAAAACCCAATATCAGAAAGGTTGCTCATTCAGTGAAAGTTGCAATCATCCCGACCAGAGCAAGGAATTCGGCCGGTAGGAAGGCAAGATGCAAAGTTTCCGGAAACCAAGCAGTAATTAATGAGAATTGTCCTTGACGAACCACGCGGTTGTGACCAAAAGCCAGGAGGATCTTTACAATTCCTGAGCATTTTTGCCGTTTTGCTTTCGCTCACATTCATCTTTATGCCGATCCATTGGGAGAGGCCAATCCCAACGACTATCTTTCTTTCATGAAACCATTTTCCCTGCTTCTTGTGTGGCTCTTCCTCAGCTCTGCTTCTCTTTTTTCTCAATCCGGCACTGTCGGAGCCTGGTCCGGGTCCCTTGAACTTATGATGGACGGCTATGCTGCCGATCTCGAACAGCTCAGCCATCAGGTGTTCTGCCTCGAAAACCAGGACACACTCAGCCTCCGCTACACGCCTGCCGGAGAAGGGGATTTCGTGATTTTTGGCTGTGAGATCTGGGGCCAGGTATCCCTGGGCGAGCCTACCCTTCTGGCCCAAATCAGTCCCGGCGAGCCCGGCAATCCCGCCAAACTCGATCTCCCACTGGGGCTTAAAATTCCTCCCCATTTACTGCCTTCTGATGGAAAATCAGTCCGCGTCATGCTTCGGGTCAAGCGCATCCTGAAAGTAGATGGTCGCACCTACCTGGGACACCTGGATGTACCCAACGCTGCCACTGATTTTACCTTTCTGCTCACCCGGCGCTGCCAGTAGGCCTCTACCTTCTGCCGCCGGCCACAATCAGGCCGGAAATCATCTGATTGAATGAGGTCGCTTCCAGCAATTCCTCCATCGTGAGATGGAAACGGTAGCGCCAGTAATGCGTCGGATCAGAAGGATCGTTGATCTGCTCTTCCCGCGGATCTTCTCGCCTGAGATTGGCATCTATAGCCAACCAATCCTGAATCGGCAAAATTGTCCACATCGAAGGGGAATACAGGTGCTGCACGACGATATCACGGGCTATCCAGGGCTCACAAAAATAGGGCGCTTCGCCTCCATGACCCAGAATCTGATGAAAAAACTGCTGGGTTGTGGCAGGATCTTCTTCCCACCATCCCCGCAATGTCGGCATATCATGGGTAGAGGTACTGATCACGGAGAGGTAAGGCGCATCGCCAGGATGCTCAAACAGCTTGCCAGAGACTTTGGGCATCCGCTGGATTTCCAACGACAAGATTCCCAGCTCGTCCATGACACCGGGCACACATTCGGGCACCATTCCCAAATCTTCCCCACACATAAGCATATTGGTCGCTTCCCGGAGGGCCGGAAGTTTCAGCATAGCCTGATCCCGCCAAAATTGCTCGTGGCGATGGTAGAAAAAATCGACATACAGCTCATCCAGTAGTGCCTGGGTGCCCGGATCAAGCTCCTGGAAGGACTTGGTGTAGTGCATGGCAATCCGGGGAGAAAATGCCTGGCCTTCACTGCCTGGATAAGGCAGGAATACCACCTGAGCGACCAGACCAAAAAGTCCTTCCTTTACCTGTTCGTAAAACTCCTTGCTTTCGGGGTATTGTGCAATCTGAGACAAGAGGTAATCATCAATCTGTCGTTGGGTGGCAAATTCGGGTTTGAGGTCGAAGCGACCGGGTTCGTGCGGCCGCTCCTGCAGAAACTCCCGCTTCACGGGTTCTGTCATTTCGCCGAAAAATTCTCCCAGAAAATGCTCCCGTATGTAGGGGTTCACAAAGCGGTCATCATCCAACCAGAACCCTCGGGCCTGAAGCTCATCCCGGTGAAAAGGCAAGGCTGAATTAAACTGGCCCATGATGCCCTGCACCTGCTCCCAGGGGATTTCCCAAATCCGAAAAAAGCCCAGGATATGATCGATCCTGAAGGCATCGAAATATTTGGATAACTGGGTGAGTCGCTGCCTCCACCAGGCAAATCCGTCTTTGGCCATTTCGGGCCAGTCATAGGTAGGGAATCCCCAGTTTTGACCGGCTTTCGCAAATGCATCTGGTGGGGCACCTGCCTGCCCGGCCATGTTGTAGAGATGCGGTGATACCCAGGCATCCACACTGTGCCGGTAAATACCAATCGGAATGTCTCCTTTGAGGCCCACCCGTTTTTTGCGGGCATGCGCCTTCACCTCCCTCATCTGCTGGTCGAGATGAAACTGGATAAAGTAGTGAATGGCGACATCATCATGATGATCTGCTTGGGGATCGGCAAACGCCTGAACTTCTTCTTCATCAAAGTGGCTGAATTCTGGCCATTCGGCATACTTGACAGTCCCAAAGCGGTCCCGCAGGCAACAAAATACTGCATAATGGACCAACCAGTACTTATTTTCCTCAAAAAAAGTTCGGTAGGCTTTGGTCTTTTTCGTTTTGCCCCATGCCTGATCAAACAGCAGTTTGAAATACTGACTCTTGACCTTCATCACCTCTTCCAGGTCTACTTCGGGCAGTTGGTTGAGCTGATCCCGCTTTTCGCGCCACCAGGCATCAGCCTCGGCGTTCTGGAGATTGCCCATCTTATCCAGGTTGGCATAACAAGGATTGAGAGCGAATACCGAGATGGCAGCATACGGGTAAGAGTCGGTCCAGCTGTGGTTAGCAATGGTATCATTAATCGGGAGGATCTGCACCATGGACATCCCGACATGCGAGGCCCAGTCGACCAGAAGTTTCAGGTCTAAAAACTCACCGATCCCTGTACCCTCTTTGCTACGGAGCGAAAAGACCGGAATGGCTACCCCGGCTCCCCTCCAGCGCTGGGAATGGCTTCGAAAGGCCTCTGCTGTCACGACCACGTGCCTGGAGCCGGCAGGCGAGTATTCCGGTACGAGATACCTGTTGGGCCCGTCTTCCCAGGCCACAATTTTCTTCCCCTTTTTGTTGGTGAGAACAAACTTATATTCTACCGGCACCGACGGGTCTGCCAGTTCCACTTCTGCGCACCAGAGCGGGAATCCGTTGTCAGACAATGACATGACTTTCGAGGTATTCCAGGCGCCCAATAACGGGTCACTCCCAATGATTCCCAGGGATTGATCCGGCAAAACATAGGGCGCATACACCCGAAATTGATGGACAAAGGTCCCGTCAGAACCCGAATTCTTTGAAGATCTGGATCGTTTGCGACTGAGCAACACCTCCGTAAACAGGTTTGAATACAGCACAGTATCCGGGTGGTGCAGTGAGCGCCATTCATCCTGGACAACCAGCTCTTCGGGAAGAGATTTGGGAAGGCTCAACTGCCGGTTGTCACCAAATTCCCATTCAATTCCTCCACCGTAATCGTGCCTGAGGTAGAATTTGTAGTCAATCAAGGAACTTGGATCCTCCAGATCTAGGCTCAGTTCCCAAAATCCATCAGCAAGGTAGTTCATCGGGCGGGCAGCATCGGTGGCCCAACCTCCCAGTTCGGAAAGAGATCCACACACATACAGACTTTGCCCCCACGATGTGTGGTAGTGAACCCGAAAACGGAGTCTCATATTCGCAGTAGTTGTCTTGATCCACAATAATTCAAAAGATGAAATTAGGTAAGTTCAGGAAAACCGGAAAGGCAAATCCTGCATCATTTTCTTCAGATCGTGCAATCGATACCGACACAGCAAAGAACAGTGGATTTTTGAAAAAAAATCCGTGGAAAACCAAAGCATTCACTACTTTCAAAGCAGTTGGCTGCAGAACCAGCCAGATCCCACCCAGATCTTGAAAAGAATGATGAATATTCCTACTTCTACGACTGATATTCCAGGAGAATTGGTACAAAATGGAACCAGTGGTCATCCCAGCAAAAAAAACGCGCTTCTGGTAGAGGTGGCCTGGGAGGTCGCCAACCAGGTAGGCGGCATTTACACAGTGATTCGGTCCAAAGTGCCTGCGATGAAAGCCAAATGGGGCGACAGGTACCTGCTCATAGGCCCTTCTGTGCATCCGAATGTGAATACCGTATTTGAAGACCTGGAACCCGGTGACGATGCCCAGGGACGGGCTGTTCAGGCCATGCGGGATCAGGGCTTCGATGTACGATATGGAGAATGGCTTACCAATGGCCGCCCCAAAGCTGTGCTTTTCAACCCCTGGTCGGTGTATGACCGGCTGGGCGAAATCAAATACCTGCTCTGGGAGCATCACCACATCTCTATTCAGGAAAATGATGATCTGATTAATCAGGTGGTAGCCTTCGGATGGCTGGTGAAGGTATTTTTCTCTCACCTCAGTGAGCCAGATATCAATACCCAACCTGTTATTGCCCACATCCACGAATGGATGGCCGCCACTGCCATTCCCGAGATGAGGCGGGACCAACTCCCTATTCACACCGTTTTCACCACCCATGCGACCATGATGGGACGGTACCTGGCCATGAATGATCCATTGTTTTATGACCACCTATCTTTTTACGACTGGGAAGCAGAGGCCAGAAAATTCAACATTGAAGTGCGGGTTCGGATTGAGCGGGCAGCCGCCCACGGAGCCCATATTTTTTCTACCGTCAGCGACGTGACGGCCTGGGAATGCGAAAACATCATCGGCCGTAAGCCGGAAGTGGTCCTGCCCAACGGGCTCAACGTTGAACGATACCAGGTGGATCACGAAATCCAGAATCAGCATCAGCGATCCAAAGACGAGATTCATCAGTTTGTGATGGGGCATTTCTACCAGAGTTATCATTTTGACCTGGATAATACCCTGTACTTTTTCACCTCGGGACGGTATGAGTACAAAAACAAAGGTTATGACCTGACCCTGGAAGCCCGGGCCCGCCTCAACTGGCGGATGAAGCAGCATAACATCGATAAGACG
>CAZLKP010000246.1:6876-7486 GCA_964560095.1 uncultured Bacteroidia bacterium | reverse complement strand
GAATATGAAGAGGGGATTTATGTCGGGTATCGGCATTTTGACAAGGCCAATCTGGAGGTGTCATATCCCTTTGGGTTCGGGCGCTCTTATACCACTTTCGAATACAGCGATTTGCAGGTGACTGAGATCAATGACTCCCTACACCTGACAGTCACCGTGCAAAACACCGGCCCTGTACCGGGAAAGGAAGTGGTGCAGATGTATGTCTCACATTTGAAAAGTAACATCGACCGTCCGGTTCAGGAGCTTAAAGGATTTGCCAAAACCAGAACGCTGGCTCCCGGCGAGTCACAATTGCTGAAGATAAGTCTTCCCGTCAGTGACCTCCGATACTGGGATGAAGACCGTTCGTCTTGGGTGCTGGAGCCTGGATTGTATGAGGTGAGGGTAGGGGCTTCTTCGAGGGATATTCGTCTATTTCACGGAATAGATATTTGATTTTCCAGAAGTTCTCTCGCAGGGCGCGCTTTCTCCGTCCCAAACCACTTGTTAAATACCACTGTCGCTGTCAGGTCGCCGGTCACATTTACTGCCGTCCGAAACATTCCCAGAATCCGGTCAATGCCGATGATCACAATCAGACCCTCCACTGGAATTCCGCTACTTTCCA
>CAZLKP010000246.1:0-6866 GCA_964560095.1 uncultured Bacteroidia bacterium | reverse complement strand
AGTCGCCAGAATAATCACTCCCCCTCCGGGAATGGCTGGCGTACCGATCGAAGCAGATACCACCGTGACTGTGATCAGAATCACATCCATCAGGGCCAGTTCTACCCCGTAAATCTGGGCCATGAACAGGACCGTGACACACTGAAACAGCGCGGTCCCGTCCATGTTGATCGTTGCACCGATGGGAATCACAAAGTCACTCACCTGAGAGGAGACATTCAGTTCTTCGTCGGCGACTTTCATGGATAAGGGCATCACCGCTGCCGAACTGGCCGTAGAGAAGGCCAGGAGTTGTGGTGACCGGATTTTCCCGAGAAATGTCAGGGGATTTTTTCGCAGCACCAGGGCATACACCAGGGCATAAAAGAGGAGAAGGATCATCAGTCCCAGAATCACTACCCCCATGTAATAGCCCAGCCCTAGGAAAATCTCAATGCCAGTGGAAGACAGCAGCGAGGCCATCAATCCGAACACCGCGTAGGGCACCAGTCGCATGGCCCAGCCGACGATGATCATACAGATTTTCTGAATGGACTCGATGAAGCTCACGAGCGACGACATGGCTTTCGCCTCCAGCTGGGTGATGGCGATGCCAATGATCACCGTAAAGATCACCACACTGAGCATTTCGCCCGTGAGAATCGATTTGAGGGGATTGGCGGGAATGAGGTTGGAAATGGATTCCGTGATGCTGAACGGTTGCTGGCTGGTAGCATCTGCAGGAAGCGAAGCCGTGCCCGATCCCGCGAATCCTCCCAGTTCGTTCACATAGATCCCGGGTTGAAACACAAAGGCCATGATGGTGCCGATGGCGATGGCCACCACTGTGGTGAACACAAAATACAAAAAGAGCTTGAGGCCGAATGATTGCAGGTTTCCAGACACATTGCTGACGAGCCCAGAGATGATGGAGGCAAAGATTAGGGGAATCATCACCATCTGCACCATTTTCATGAATATCTCACCGGGCAGATTGAGCCAATTGGCAAGGCTCACACTCAGGCCTTCAGAGACCCATCCGAAAGACGGATTGATCAGTACGCCCAGGCCCGCACCGAGCAGTAGGCCGATGATGACCTTGAGCCACAGGCGGCTTTTGACCAGGTGAGCAATATAAATTGAGAGGTCGTTGAGTGGTTTGATGGACATCATGGAAAGCAGGGATTGACAATCCACATGAGATAGGCAAAACCTGGCTGTTGACCGAAGATTTCAGTCAATCAGGGGGGTGACTTGGCTTGTTTGGGGGGCCTCCTTGTCGGATGACAAAGGTCATTTCTGATTTTGATCCCTGTCATAGGATCGGCAATGGGGGATGGTAATTTCTGTGTTGAATTGTCCTAAAACAAACAGAAACACACATGCGATTTCCTTCCTTCGCTCGAACTCACATGGGTCTCCTTGCCGGCTCGGTGCTGACAAGTCTGATGATCCTGGCTCCTCACATGGCGATTTCAGCCAATGTCGAGGGAGGTGAAACGGTAACGATAACCACAGCACAAGCTGGAGACACCTATCTGGCCGGCGGGGAGGTCCGCATTCAGGCTCCCATTGCTGGCGACCTGATCGTGGCGGGTGGTGAGATCTCGGTCCGCGATACCGTTCGGCAGGATCTCCTGGTGGGAGGTGGAGAGATTGACATCACGGGATACGTCGGGGATGACATCCGGATGGCCGGCGGGGAAATTGTGTTATCGGGAACAGTAGCCGGAGACGTGGTGGTTGCAGGAGGAGTGCTGACCATCCGGGAAGGAGCTGTTATCGGAGGCGACCTCATCCTCTCGGGTGGGGAGTTGGAAGTGGATGGAACCGTTCGCGGTCATATCAGTGGATTTGGCGGGGAATTACTATTTAGCGGGGTCGCCGAACAGACCCTGCGCTTCCAGGGGGGAGAGATCACCATTGATGGAGAGATATTCGGCGAATCCACTTTACAGGCCCAGAAGATTTTCCTCACAGACAACGCGACATTTCACGGAGACGTCACGTACTGGCAGGAACCCGGAGAGATGGATTTCGGAAGTGCCCTTCAGGGGGCGACGGCAGTCTTCGATCCGGATCTGGCCTTCGAAGAAGACTGGGACGGCAAGGACTACCTGGGCATGAGCCGGTTGGCCTTCCTGCTGATGCGGGTGGCATCGGCAGCGCTTCTGATCCTGCTTCTGGTATGGGGATTCAACCGGTATTTTGGCCGTGCGGGCCAGACGATACTGGAGCAACCCCTGCGAAGCCTGGGCATCGGAACCTTGTACCTGATCACTGTGCCGGCTATTTCTGTGGTGCTGATGGCCACCGTGATTGGTCTGCCGATCGGCCTGTTTGTGATGAGCACCTACGCCTTTTCGCTCGTATTTGCCCAGGCCATTGCCATGCTCGTGCTGACCCATGCCTACAGCCACTACACACACCGCGACTGGACCAAAGGCATGGTCCTGCTGGTGGCCGTGGTTGGCTTTGCCGCCCTGAGAGTCCTGAACTGGATTCCCATCCTGGGAATGGTCATCACACTGATCGCAGTAGCAGTTGCATTTGGCGCTTTGCTGGCACCCTTATTCCAACGAAATGACCGCCCGGAGCCGGGAGAGGCGCCTTTTGAGGATCCGTTTGAGGATGGGGAGGCGTGAGAAAAAATCAATAAAAGATCGGCCCTGCAGGGCCGATCTGATTGTCAATTATTGGTGTTGACAGACTCAAGGGGACTCTCTGGGAAAGTTGGGGGACGACTTTCCCACATGTCAACAGGGCCAATTCTATTGGGTTTATTTATTCTCAACTGTTGTGGAGCGGGGGGAGCTTTCAGTCAGTCTTCAGACCTGCCATCGCTTCTTCGCGAAAAGCCTCGAAATCGAAGAGCTTATATTCTGTTTGTTCGTTCTTGCCCATTGGTCAATGATTGTTTGAAGTTAATCATTGACACACTTTTTGGAATACTCTTCAACGGGTTACGCTACAGGGCTCTCTGTTATTTCCCCAAATCATTGGTTAAATACAACTGTCCCCGTCAGTTCGCCGGTCACATTCGCAGCCGTCCGAAATATTCCCAGAATCCGGTCAATACCGTTCACCACATCCATCTAGTAGTCCAGTCCCAGGAAAATTCCGACTCTGATCGCATTTGATTCAGCTCTCGGAACCTTTGGGGTTCCTCTTTTCCAATGGGCAAGGTGTCCGAAAGTAAATCTAGCATCAGGTGGAGAGTCTTTCGAGAAGGGAGTAGATTGAGGAGAAGCCTCCCATCTCAAGTTCCATGGGAGGCCTCTTTTGACTAAATCTATTTGTTAGGTGAGTTTATTAATCAAACTAGCGGCAAGATTTGCGAACTTTTCGTGCTGATTCCTCAAATCGTTGTTGAATGAATTAAGACTTTGAGCCAAAGCTTGTGCTGTTTCTGTGTCACCCCGTCTACTTGCCTTATTGATATTTCGGACGTATATTTTGATAACACTTGCTGTACGTCTTTCTACTCCAAAGGTAGAGGTTGCTTGGGAGACGAGTTCTCGAATGGCAGCTTCTCTCATGGCCTCAGGATTTCGGTCAAGCATTCTCTCAATAGCTTCAAGTTTTTCTGCGTCTGAGGCAAAGGTCATAAGGAGTTTTTCGGCTGTTTGTACGACTCTTTCCCAGTTTACAGATGCCTCTTTCTTGAATCCCGTTTCTGCTCCCGTTCTTAGTGAAGGAGCCATACCAAGGAGAGGCAAGATTAGACTGAAAATCAATAAGGATTTAACGGCAGTTTGTTTCATGATACCGATTTATTTGTTGAATGAAAAAATAATTACAATCCAACATTACAGCATACTTGTGTCATTAGTTATTGCTATTGTTTACTCGTATATCAACATGGTGTCAACGTGTGTAATTTGTTAACAAGTGTGTCAATTTGAAATGGAATACCAAAATTGTGAAGAACTCCTCTTGTTTGTGTGAGCATTGAATCAGAATGATGAATGAAAAATACATCTAAATTATATGGTACAAAACCCGCCAATCAATCGATTGGCGGGTTGTTCCTGTACCCGAGGCCGGGCTCGAACCGGCACTCCCATTGCTGGGAACGGGATTTTAAGTCCCGCGTGTCTACCAATTTCACCACTCGGGCAAATTGCAAGATCAAAGGTATGAGGAAAAATGGTTTCAAGTCACTGATCATTGGTCAAATGTCAAAAAAGTTGACAGAACAATGGGCATTGGTCATTGTTCGTTGGTCATTGGTCAAAAGCCCCTAACAACTTTCTACCCTCCTCCTTCGATCCTCGACCTCCCACCTATTGAATCACATTCTCCATGTTCGACATCGCTGCCCAGAAGGCCGAATAGCCGTGGATGGAATCCGTCGGTTGACCGTGTTTGTTGACGATGGGCATATCGGCCTCAGCCCAGGCAAAAATGCCACCAAACATATTGGTGACGTCCTGGAAGCCCATCATTCGCAGGGAATCCGTCGTGGCTTCTGAGCGGGCTCCGACACTGCAATACACCAGCAGGGGCTGGTCTTCAGGAATGTGATACAGCTGGTTGTAGTCGATCACGCTGTCACCCACAAAGATGGCTCCTGGCAGGTGACTGATCTGGTATTCTTCCCAACTTCTCGCATCAATGGGCAGCCAGTTTTTGTCGGGCAAATCAGTCGGAGAAATGGCTTCACCGGGGTGATCCATTGTCATGCGGGCAGCACGGTCGAGCTTCCAGTTTGGCAAATCAGCCGCTGCCAGCCAGACGACAATGAGAATGGTGACTGCGGCAATGATGCCGGGAATGAGGATTCGTTTCTTCATGGGATTTGGGTTGGTTTTCCTTCGGCCTTCCAGGCATAGATGCCCCCCAGAAGGTTATAGACTTCGGCCACGCCGTTTTCGATAAGCATTCTTCCGGCTCGGGTCGAGCGTATGCCCGAAGCACAATAAATGTATATATGAATATCCGGATCGGCCTTCGATATGCGATCCTGAAAATTGTCTTCCATAAAATCCCAGTGATCTGCCGGGATGCCATCCAGCCTTATTACAGCATCAGTGTCCCGCTCAGATTGCGTCCGCACGTCCAGCAGCAGAGCGTTTGGGTCTTCCTTGATTCGTTTGTGAAACTCTCCCACGCCGACTGAGGCCAGAATGGCGGAAGGACGCTCAGCAGAAGCCGATTCGGTACTCTGTTGGCTGCCGGAAGCCTCTTTGCCTGACGAATCTCCACTGTCTGAACAACTCGCTATCACCAAACTGAGAAACAAAAGGAAAACAGGAAGTCTTTTCATGTGTTGATATCTTTGCTTAAAAATGAAAATGCAGACTTTTTTCTAGATTTGAAACCGTTTTGGAAATCAGATTTTTTTCACCGCTCAACCTGCTGAGCTTTAGATTACATCATTTATGCCCAACGACTCGATTTTTACCGAAGCTTCTCTGTCTTTTATGGAATCGTATCTCAACAATGCTTCCCCGACGGGATTCGAAACACCCGGACAGAAGTTGTGGTTGGAATATCTGAAGCCCTATGTGGATGAATATGAAGTAGATGCCTACGGCTCGACCTACGGGATTATCAACCCCGGGACCAGCTACAAGGTGGTCATTGAAGCCCACGCTGACGAGATTGGCTGGTTTGTAAATTACATCACCGACGAGGGATTCATTTACTTGGTGAGAAATGGTGGCTCCGATCATCAGATTGCGCCTTCCAAGCGCGTCAATATTCACACCCACAAGGGCATGGTAAAAGCTGTCTTTGGATGGCCCGCCATTCATACCCGTGGTCGAGGCACCAAGGAGCAGGCGCCGAGCATGAAAAACATATTCCTTGATTGCGGATGCACCACCAAAAAAGAAGTCGAAGCCCTCGGGGTCCGTGTTGGCGATGTGATCACCTACGAAGATCAGTTCACCAAGATGAATGACTTCTACGTAGGTCGTGCCCTTGACAATCGCATGGGTGGATTTATGATCGCGGAAGTGGCGAGACTGATCAAGGAAAATAACGACACCCTTCCCTTCAGCCTGTATGTGGTGAACGCGGTTCAGGAAGAAGTCGGGCTGCGTGGTGCACAAATGGTTGCCGAGCGTATTCAGCCGGATGTGGCCATCGTGACCGACGTGACCCACGATACCAGCACACCGATGATAGACAAAATGGAGCACGGAGAGGTGAAAGCCGGCAAGGGGCCTTCCATGACTGTGGGGCCGGCAGTGCACAACAACTTGCTGAAGCTGATTCAGTCTGTGGCAGATGAACAAAAGATCCCCTTCCAGCGCGAAGCCGCTTCCCGCTCCACAGGCACCGACACCGATGCCTTTGCCTACAGCAACATGGGCGTGCCTTCCGCCTTGATTTCCCTGCCTCTGCGCTACATGCACACCACAGTGGAAATGACCCACAAAGACGATGTGGAGAATGTCGTGAAGCTCATTTACGAATCCCTCAAAAAAATCTCTCACGGACACGACTTCCGTTATTTTTCCTGAATCGTGCCCAATAATTTAGTGGCCTGATCAGATCGGTAGTGATTGGCAGAAGCCATTTCTTCCAGCAGGGGAATGGCTTTTTGCTGTTGGCCGTTTAACACATACGCCAACGCAAGATTCCACTGACGCACATCCTCTACTACAATTCCGAATTCGATGGATTCGAGCACTTCCTGAGCCTTGTCGGCCTGTCCCATGAGCAGATGAGATGAACCAAGCATAAGCTGGGATCGTGCATTCCGCTGTGTGGGCGGGACCTGAAGGAGGTAGTTAATGCAGGCTGCATACCCCTGCTTTTGGTAGCTGAATCGTGCCTGAGATAACAGGCTGTCGGTAGCGGCCGTCTGGCCGCGGGGCACCGAAACGGAAACCGGTTCGACGAAGTTGAGGGCCAGTTGTTCCGGGTGGAGGGCA
>CAZLKP010000245.1:0-7491 GCA_964560095.1 uncultured Bacteroidia bacterium | reverse complement strand
GATTTATTCGTGATGCGTTTTCATCGCGGCCTTGATTTTGCCCATCAGGCGTTTTTCTCCTCGCCTGACCGCCACAATCACAGCGTCAAATTTCGTTCTGAACTGAGCGTCTTTTACCTGCCTGCCTATGATATGTGCATTGTGGCGGATCACAACCTCCTGAAGGTTGGACCGGAGAATACCGGCCAGGCCACTGTGGAGTTCCAGCCCCTCAAACTTTCGGAGTTCCTGGATCTGTGTCACGTCTCCGGTAAATACCAGCGAATCACCTTCCTGGATGTATTCATCGGGGGTGACCGGCGAGATGAGGTGGTCTTTTCGGATAATCTCTGCGAGAAACAGGTAGTCCATTTGCCGCATTCCGTTGTCAGAGACAGTTTTGCCGATGAGTCTGGACCCGGGCATTACATCGGCTTCCAGGAAATAATGGCCATTATTGCTCTTTTCGTGATTCTCGTGCTTTGGCAGGGCAATTGGTGCACCGATGCAGAGATAAAGAATGCCGAGCAATCCCAGCGGAAGTCCGATATACATGAAGTCGAGAAAGCCGATGGATGGCCTGCCCGACTGGATCACGAATGAATTCACAATGAGGTTGGTACTGGTACCAATCAGGGTCATTACCCCTCCCATGATGGCAGCATAAGACAGGGGAATCAACAGTCTCGAGGGTTGAAAGTGCTTGTTTTGGCGGATCATTCCCATAAATGCTGCAACCACTGCCGTGTTGTTGAGGATCGCACTCAGCAGCAGCGTAGAGCCTGTGAGGCGAAACAAGGTCTTGCGAAGAGAATCGGGTCTGATCATGCTGCGTGACAACATGGGCAACAGATGTGTTTTTTCGAGGACAGTGGACACCTGAAGGAGCAGAATGAGTCCGATCAAGGTCTCATTGCTGTAATGCTGCAGCAATTCCGGTGCTTGGATCCACCCGGCGAGCAGGCACACCGATATAGCCAGGACAAAGGCCAATGAGGGCCGGATCCGGTTGGAGACCAGGCTGATAAACAACAGGCAAAGGAGGCCAAGAATCAGGTATGCTTCCATTTTGATCGTCGCCTGTAAAACTATCAACTATTGTTCGTATTGCAGAACCTTTCCAGGAGGCATCTTACCCGTTGGCTCATGGATTCGGACAGGCTCTGTGTCTGATCTGAATAGAAGTATTATAAGGCTTCTTTGTGATCAGACTTGGGAAATAGGATATAAGATTCTCCTAATGTGAACATTTGTGGGGGGAGATCGTTAGGTAGGATGTAATTAGTCTTCAGGAGAAAAATCTAATCCATGAGCATCAGTTTTTTGTTGAGTTTCAGGTATTTACCGGATAAAATAAGAGTAAACTTAATTTGAGTCGTCGAAAAAAGTTGGGGGCAAATTGACACACGGCAACTACTATATTTCCTTCAAAAATCCTTATCTTTCGCCCCAAATGGGTCAGTTCTCTTTCTCACAGCACACACACCATTTTGTTTTTTTCTCCTTCATGTTGAAGGGCGCTTTCTTATTTTTCTCTATAAAATTTTTATCGTGAACCGCAGAATTGTAAAATTTTCCAAGGCCAAAGACCAGGACTTCGTTTACGTTCTACGAGACCGAGTCAATTCGTATTTCGAAACCGAGGGTATCTCCAAGTATGGTGATGGGCGCATGGTCTTCAAAACCGTATGTATGATTGCCATGTATTTTGTCCCCTACATCGTTATGATGACAGGGCTTGTCACCAATGTTTGGGCTATCATGGGTATGTGGGCAATAATGGGCTTCGGAGCAGCTGGTATTGGTCTGTCAGTCATGCATGATGCCAATCATGGAGCCTATTCCGCCAATAAAAAGGTCAATAAATACCTGGGTCAACTTCTGGACCTTGTTGGTGGGAATGCCTTTAATTGGAAAATCCAGCATAACGTTCTTCATCATTCCTACACCAACATTGATGGAATGGATGAAGATATTGCACCAGCAAAAATATTAAGATTTTCTCCTCATCAGGAATTGTCCGCATGGCATAAATTTCAGCATTTTTATGCTTGGTTTTTCTATGGCTTAATGACCATCGCCTGGATCAGCATCAAAGATTTTAAAAGCCTGGGTCGCTACCGTGACATGGGATTTCTTAAAGATGATCCCAAGATCTTTCGCAAGAAATTGGTTGACCTCGTGGTCAGCAAGGGGTTGTATTACAGTTATGCCCTGGTGATTCCTATGATTGTGCTTCCTGTTGCCTGGTGGCAAACCTTGCTTTTTTTCCTGATGATGCATTTCATTACAGGGTTGGTTTTGGGAATGATTTTTCAGCCTGCTCACGTTGTGCCGGAGGCAGAGTATCCCCTTCCCAATAGTGAAGGAAAAATTGAAAATGACTCTGCGATTCATCAACTCTTGACTACCACAAATTTTGCTCCCGACGCAAAATTGTTTTCATGGTATGTCGGGGGATTGAACTTCCAGGTTGAGCACCATCTTTTTCCCAACATTTGCCATATCCATTACCGTAAAATTTCAGAAATCGTGCAGGAAACAGCCAAAGAATATGGGCTGCCATATCATGTGCAGCCAACTTTTTTTGAGGCTCTGCGCAAACACACCATCATGCTGCGGGATCTCGGTCGCATAGGACCGGTCAAAGAAAAGGTCGTGGCCTGACAAGTGAAGAATATAGATGAAAAAACAGCCGGTGTGATTGTCACATCGGCTGTTGTGTTTATTCCGGTGTCACATAGGCAGATGTGATGCCACCATCTACCAGGAATTCTGTGCCGGTCATGTAGGAGGAATCGTCCGAGGCCAAAAACAAGGCAGCTTTCGCCATTTCTTTGGCTTCACCAAAGCGGCCCATGGGCACATGCACCAGGCGTCGGTGTTTTTTCTCTTCGGTGTTTAAATAGCTCATGAGCAACTCGGTGCGCAGCGGTCCTGGACAGAGGGCATTTACCCGGATTCCCTCCCGGGCATGAATGACAGCGAGCTCTCTTGTCATCGACAATACAGCGCCTTTCGAAGCTGTGTAGGCAATCTGTGGGGTAGCGGCCCCCAAATGCGCCACAAAAGATGCTGTGTTGATGATGGAGCCGCCACCTGAGGTCCTCATGGCCGGTATGCCATATTTGCATCCAAAAAACACGCCTTTCACATTGACAGCCATGGTTAGGTCGAAAATGCTCTCTTCCGTGCTCTGGCTGTCGCCATCGCTGTGATGCATAATTCCGGCGTTGTTGAACAAGACATGGAGCCCGCCGAAGCGATCCACCGCCGCCTGAATCATCTGCTCACAATCGGATGCCGAGGATATATCTGCTTTGATAAAGATGGCCTTGCCTCCGGCCTCTGTAATAAGCTGTGACGTTTCTGTACCGGCGGCCTCATTGATGTCCACCACGACGACAGAAGCACCTTCGCTGGCAAATAACAGCGATGATTCGCGACCAATACCGGACCCAGCCCCAGTAATCAAAGCGACTTTTTGAGTAAGTTTCATTGCAGGTTCAACAGATGCGTTGGTTAGGGGGATGAAAAAAATCTGACCGGAAAGTAGTGAAATTCACCTAATCTCCTTTAACAATCTTTCTGCGAACCAGCTGATCCCCGACGCTGACCTGCAGGATATACATGCCTTCAGGCAGGCCTTCGGGATGGATGTGTGCTTCCGGCACATTGTCGAAAAACTCCTGATACACTCGTTTTCCCCGCATATCAATCAGCTCAATCTTTCGAATGAGGTGGGGGGACGGGTTCCTGATGATGAGTTGAGAGGAAAAGGGAACGGGGAAGACCTCCAAATTCAGGTCGATGCGGTCTGGAATGCCTACGCTTTTCCCGGCGAAGCACAGCTCTTCAATTTCCCCTTGTTGCGGGCTATAACAACTGTTCACAATGGGAGCGTCACTCACCGTGATCCGGATTCTGCCCCCATCCAGGGCAATGTTTTGTGGCACTAGCCACCCAACCGGAATGCTATCCCCCACAGCTAAATACGCATTCACCACAACTTCCTCGGGGAGCCAGATCCCGTCTGCATTGATGTCAATCCACATACGTACCCAGGCTGAGTCGGAGCCAACACCATCGCTCAGCAACCAGCCGGTAAGATTATCAAACACCGTGAGGTCCAGAGATTGGCCTTCCAGAAAGATATATCCGCCGTCATTGCCAGTCTGAAGGGTCAGGCCATTCAGGTCAAACGCTTCCAGCCAGAGGCTATCGCTGCTCAATCCTTCTGCTACACAGTATGTAAGATCCTGGCAGTTGCCACATCCCGGTGTTAACAGTTCCTGGCTGCTGATCCCCCCGGCAATCTGGCCACAAATGGCCTGAAGTGTGATGGTATAGGTTTCGCATTCGGCAAAAGCCAGAATAAAGGTTCCGGAAGCGGTGTCCGTCGGAATGGAAAACCCAGATGGGTAGCCTGGTCCTGATATTCCCAGCTGGTAGCTGTCAGCTCCGTTCACCTCGCTAGCCTGAATGCTGAGCTCCTGTGTGAGAGCTTGGTAAGTCAACCCCGTGATGGAGGACGATCCACATAGCGCAGAAACCGAATCCACCATCAGGATACAGTAGTCCTCGACCTCGCCGCCGGCGAAGGTCTCGCAGGCATCCGGTCCGCTGGGCGAGACAAATCCCGGAAACTTCATGCTGACACGCATGCGCGTTGGGCCGGTAGGAACAGAATCTGGAAGCATGATCGATCCGCTAACCTGTCCAGTGACCCCGGCTCCGGAATCAAATACTTTCTCCAGGCTGTCCTGAAACTCGCCATCCTGGTTCAGGTCGATCCACACCCGCCACCATTGATTGAAGGGAAATTGCATGTATCCCGGATCAAGGGTAATCGAATACACCGAATCCCGGACAAGTGGAAGAAAGGGACTCTCAAAAAAGCGATAGCCACCGTCATTTCCGGTTGTGACGGTTGTCACGCCCAGGCTGACCGATTCAATCCATTCGAATTCGGTGTCTGTGCTTCGACTGAAACAATAGAGCGAGTCCTGGCATACCCCACAGCCCAATGTGCGCACGGGAAGCCAATTGCTGTACAGGAGGTCGGTGGTATCACAAATGGTGGCGAGTTGCCATTCGTACTCTGTGCAGGAAGTCAGGGAATCGACCATGAGCGTGGTGTCACTCGTGCTCCCCGAAACCACTACAGGCCCATTGGGTTCCCGGATCCGGTAGGCGTAGGCGGTGGCACCGAACACAGAGCTCCAGGAAAATGTGAGGGAGGAATCATTTGGAGACTTCCCAATGCGGTTGGCTGGTAGTTCGCAACATCCCTCCGTGCGAAATGTGGCAGTGGCTAGATAATTCACGGAATCGGTGCTGCAGATCACTTTTACCGCGAATTCGTAGCTGGTGCATGCCGTCAATCCCTCTATCGTCAGGAAGGTGCTGTCTGTCGCGAGGGAATCAGTCCACAGGCTGTCTCCTGCCACCCGATATCGCACCATAAATGCAACAGACGAGTCGCCTGCCTGCCAGCTCAAGCGGGCTGAGCTATCTGTGATTTGAGAAGAGATCAATAGAAAAGCCGGCAGACAGTCAGGAGACAGCGTGTCACTAAACGCCTGCATCTTTGCCAGAGCGCCGGCCAGATTGAGGCGCCCGCCTGAGGCCACCAGCCCTTGCAGGGCCGACAAGGTGTCAGCCCCGGTCAGGATGAAATCCTTAATCAGGAGAGCCGCTTTAGCGGGGTCGGCGAGGGATTGGGCAGTAAAAGCCGGGAAGGGCGCACTATGCAGGACCAGCACAGCCCCGGCGACCTGGGGGGCAGCCATAGACGTTCCGGTTTGCAGGCCATAGCTGTCGTTGGGAAGGGTAGAAAGAATGGCTGACCCGGGGGCTCCGATATCAATGGTGGTGTCGCCGAAGGCGGCGCCGTTGGATTTTAGGTCTGCAGCTGTGGTGTTGGTCACCGAAATCACATAGGGGCTGGGGCAGGCACTTGGCACATCATTCACCTGATCCACATCCTGGCCAATATTCATGGTCGCAACAGCAGAGAGAATGCCATGCTGGCCCAGGCTGTCATACATGGCACACCAGATCGGATAATTGGCCGGATCGCCGAAGTTGATCCCGAAGCTGGTATTGGTCGCAACGACGTAGGCACCCAGTGTGCCACCACTCTGATCATAAAGCATCCTTTGAGTCAGGATATAGTCATAGCCTGCCACAACTTCGGCTTCTGTGGATGTCTGTACCTGAATCGGAAGAATCCTGGCTCCCCATGCCACGCCGGCCACACCCAGCTGATTGTTGGTATTCGCTGAAGCAATACCAGAGACGTGGGTTCCATGTGCCTGCAGGGAAATGGCGCCGGTCTGGGATCCGGGGTTCCAGCCATTCACATCATCAATGTATCCGTTTCCGTCGTCATCAATACCATTACCTGGTATTTCATTCTCATGGACAAAAAATCGGAGGTCTTCATGTGCCAGGTCAAAACCATCATCAATGACAGCCACAACAAGGCTATCTCCGAATAGCGACGTTTGACCTATGGCCAGATCCCAGGCTTCGGGCGCATCAATGTCTGCGTCCGTGGTTCCGCCGGTTTGGCCGGTATTCTCCAGCGCCCATTGATTGGAGAAATCCGAATCATCCGGGATGGTGGCTTCCAGGCTACGGTTGGCGACCACATGATTGTATTGAGCATGTAACATACCGGGATGCCGCTGAAGATCTGCCAGGATGGCTGGCCCTGCGACTTCATCGCGGAGCTGGATCAGATATATCTGGCTATGGCGAGACAGGAGCCTCCAACGAATCACGCCAGGAATATTTCTCAGGATGTCAACGGCAGCCTGGCGATTTGCCGTCTGAAAGATGAGCTGGGAAGGAATGCTCCCGGGCCCCTGGGCCCGCGTGGAGGAGGCAGTTAGGAGCAGAAGGACAAGAAAGAGAAGAAATTGGTTTTTCATGTATGAGAAATGACGTCCGGAATCCGAGAAACCCTACCAAGAATATATTGGGGTATCTGTGACAGGTATCTCTGATAGTATTTCGATTCATTGGAATTCGTGGTGAAAAGGGCTTTTTTTACGCCTTCGTTTCAACAGTCAACGAGTTGTACATGAAAATCCGTGCGGCGATTACAGCAGTTGGTGGATATGTTCCCGAAAAAGTTCTCACCAATGCGATGCTCGAAACCATGGTCGAAACCAATGATGCCTGGATCCGTGAACGGACAGGCATTGACGAGCGACGCATTGTGGAGAAGGGCGTGGCGGCCTCCGATCTGGCAGTCAATGCCATCCGGGATATGTTTAGCAAGACAACAGATGTGGGGCCGGAGGATATTGATCTGATCATCTGCTCTACAGTTTCGCCAGACCATGTGTATCCTGCAACGGCCAACATCATTGCCGACAAGTTGGGAGCAACCAAAAGCTGGAGCTTCGATATGAATGCGGCCTGCTCCGGGTTTTTGTACGCCTTGCGTACCGGCTCTCAGTTTATAGAATCGGGTATGCATAAGCGAGTGATTGTGGTCGG
>CAZLKP010000244.1:0-7504 GCA_964560095.1 uncultured Bacteroidia bacterium | reverse complement strand
GAGGGGGAACAACAGGATCATCGAAATACAGACTTGTCGCATGGGTACGTTTTCTGGGAGATAAAACAGCTTTTGAAGAATAATTAACGGATTTCTTCCTTCCTTTGAAGTCCTAAAATACAGATGAATCTGATGACTCAACGAAATACGCCCGCCTTTCTCCCTTTTCTGTTTCTGTTTATCCTGTTGGCTCCGGCAATTGTCACGCCGGTACAGGCGCAGAATCGCCTCAAAGTCATGCACTATAATCTCCTCGGCTTTGGGGATTGTGACGGCGTGAGTGTTTCAGATAAATATCAATGGCTGGGAACCATCCTTGAGCATTACCAACCCCACCTCTTCACCGTTAATGAGCTGACGCCACAACAGGCCTACATCAATGGCATCAAAGCATTATCATTTGACTACACCAGCGATATCGAGGCCTTCCCCTATACCAATCAGGCAAATTCCAACATTGTTAATACGCTGTTTTACGACAAAAGCCTTTTTCAACCTGTCAAGGCGCAGCCCGATGTAATTGCCTATTCCCTCAGGGACATCAATGCGTATTCATTGATTTATCTCCCCTCCATCAGTGGCGGAGCTACAGACACCCTTTTTGTCCGATGCATTGTGTCCCATTTTAAAGCCGGACAGGGTAGTTCAGAGGAAAGCTCCCGTGCGGGTGCTGCTAATCTCATCATGAATTATCTGAGAAATGTCCCGGACGAAGAATATGTGCTCGTCATGGGGGATTTTAATGTGTACAGCCATCAGGAAGCCGCTTTTCAGGCCATGATCAATGCCACTCCAGCCACTGAGTCTCTCGTCGACGTAACAGGAGCCGGCATCACCGGTTGGAACGGCCCAGGCAACGCTCACCTCCATACCCAATCCACGAGAACCTCCAGTCCGGATTGTGGTTCCGGTGGTGGCATGGACGATCGCTTTGATATCATTCTGGCTAGTCAGAGCCTGATTGATGGTAACTCAGACATCCGGATTGATTCATCCAGCTACAAGGCTCTCGGCAACAACGGGCAATATTACAACCAGGAATTGGGCTGCTCAGGCAATAGCACAATCCCTTTTTCTGTATGTCTGGCCATCAAGCAGATGTCAGACCACCTTCCTGTAGTCGTGGAACTGGAAGTGGATGGCTCGGTGAGTGTGATGCCACCCTCCAGGCAGCTGTCAGTCCAGGTAATACCAGGCGCCGAAGAAGGCCTTTTTCGCGCAGTACTCCCCTACCCCGACAACTGGAAGGTAGAAGTCGGCAGTCTTGACGGTAGAGTCCTTGCCACCTACCAAACTCACCAGAATGAGATGGATCTAAATCTCCGTGCATACCCTCAAGGGATTTACTGGATCAGAATCTCTGACTCAGATTCTGCATCCGGGTGGCAAAAGATCATTCGCCGGGGCGCAACCCGCTGACCAGCTCATTCCAATATGCGACTTTTAATAGCAAAAAAATGGTCCCTCCCCTGTAGAAAATCATTTTGCTAATTTTATTTGCTAAACCCATTTGACATTACTAATATTGTTACCTTTTCAAACGGAAATTATCTTAAACATCGGTAATGTCATGTCGCAAAAAAACAGTCTCGCAGCTTCTCCGCCCCGTCACTTTACCACCTACCATCCCCAACCCGCCGGCATCGGCCACCACGTGCAGGGAGGGTTCAAATTTATCGGCAACCTTATCGGGATTGCGATCATTGCAGGAATCTTCCACGGCAGCGGAGCCATCAAAGAGTTGGCTGCTCCCATTTTGGAAAGCCTTAGGTCAGTCAGCTCGGTGGCTTCCCGACAGATAACGAAGGATTCGCCAACAGCATCTCCCACCGCATTCAATCACCGCGTCAGCAGTACCCGCAGTGAGACCAGGACCCATGAGCGCTTGTACCTGATGGACAAAGCCAGCCTGCATGTAAGCGACGAAGTAGCGTTTGAGACCAAGGTTCGCAATATCTCCAGTATGTTGGGCATTGCACCTGAATGGTTGATGGCTGTGATGTATTCGGAAAGCAAATTCGATGCTTCTGTCAAAAACTTTAAGGGCAGCGGCGCCACCGGGCTTATCCAGTTCATGGAAGCCTCTGCCAGTGAAATGAATGTAAGCCTGGAGCGCTTGGCCAGAATGAATCATCTCCAGCAGTTGGAATACGTCTATCTCTACCTTCAGACCGTCCGCGACCGGTACGGGGATTATGAAGGTCTCACAGACCTCTACCTGGCAGTTCTGTATCCCAAAGCCCGTAAGCAAGAATATTGCTACACCCTGTATGCCCGTCCCTCGGGTCGATACAATCAGAATTCCGGACTAGACGAAAATCGTGATGGCCGGGTAACCCTCAGCGACATTGATCGCCGAATGAAGCGGCTCTACCCAACCGCCTTCATCGCTGAGCCTGCCATCTCTTAACCTTTTTTATTTCCGCGTGCACTCCTGAGTGGAGGCTGTCCTTTGGGGCAGCCTCTTGTTGTTTTAAGCCGCCCCTTCTGCCCAGTTGATGGCAATTCCCACGATCACTTCGGCGGCCAATTCCATATCCTGCCGGGACACCCACTCCGACCGGGAATGGAAGGCGTGCTCCCCGGCAAAAATATTGGCGGTGGGTAGGCCCATGAATGAAAGCCGGGAGCCGTCTGTTCCACCCCGGATAAATCCCTTCAGGGGTGTGATGCCCAGATCCAGCATGGCTTTTTCCGCATGTCTCACAATATTGGGGTGCTGGTCCATGATCTCCTTCATGTTTCGATACTGCTCAGTCTGGACATAGTGATACTGGCTGCCGGGGTATTGGTCCACTGCCCTTCGGGCTAGTTCTTCAACTACTTTTCCATGATCAGCCAGCTTTCTGGTCTCAAAGTCCCGGATGATCAGGCTGACACTTGCTTCCTCGGCTATGCCCTTGACTTCCACTGGATGCACAAATCCTTCTCGTTTTTCTGTGCCTTCCGGGGCAAGATCCAGTGGCAGAGAAGCCAGAAAAGTTCCTGCAATTTTCAGGGCATTTTGCATGATGCCTTTGGCAAAACCGGGGTGTGCGCCCACCCCAGTGAAGGTCACCACTGCCCCATCAGCCGAAAAGGTCTCATCTTCCATGCTGCCCCGCTTTTCTCCATCCACCGTATAACCCACATCCGCCGCCAGCCTAGCCATATCTACAGCATTAACTCCGCGTCCGATTTCCTCATCAGGGGTAAATAGAATCCGGATGTCTCCGTGCGGCACCTCCGGGTGTACCATAAGATAAGATGCTGCATCCATAATCGCAGCCACGCCAGCTTTGTTATCAGCACCCAGCAGGGTGTGTCCAGAGGCAGTGATCATATCATGGCCGATTTGATTCTTTAAATCAGGATGGTCATCCGGATGGATGATCACTGATGGATTGTCAGGAAGAACAATAGGCTGCCCCTGGTACTGGTGGTGTACGATGGGCTTAACATCAGCACCCGGAGCGTCAGGAGAGGTATCCACGTGTGAGCAGAAACAGACCACCGGCACATCGTGGGCCACAGTAGATGGAATGGTCGCATACACGTAGCCATATTCATCCAGCTCAGCATCAGACACACCAAGTTCCACCAACTCTCTCACCAGGAGCCGGGAGAGATTTTTTTGTTTTTCCGTGGATGGCTGAGAATCAGAATGCGGATCCGATTGAGTATCGATCCGGACGTAGCGGAGAAATCGTTCCAGAGCGTCATGCTGAAATGCTGGATAGGCCATAACAAGTTGTGAGTTTGATCAGTGAATTCAGCTAAAATAGCCTTTTCTGATCATCAAGCAGGAATTTGAGAAAGTTTCTTTTCACTGAACAGTTCCAACATTGGCCCGGCCAATGTACCTTTGCGCCATGCACGCAAAAGTTCTGATCGTCGATTTTGGTTCCCAGTACACCCAACTCATAGCCAGGCGTGTCCGGGAACAAAATGTCTATTGTGAAATTGTCCCGTTTACCAGGAAAATATCCCTCGAAGAAAGCCTCAAAGGCGTGATTTTATCTGGCGGACCATGCTCGGTTAATGATCCGGGGGCGCCTTACATGGATTTGAGCCAGGTGCTAGGCAAGCTCCCGGTATTGGGTGTTTGTTATGGCGCTCAGCTCATTGCCAAACACTATGGCGGTAAAGTAGCGACCTCAAAAACCCGTGAATATGGTCGGGCAAAATTTCAACCCTTCGAGAACTCCAGCCTCTTCCATTCTATTGAGCAGGATTCACAGGTTTGGATGAGCCACGGAGATACGATCATGGAATTGCCGGATGGCTACGAGCTGGCCGGTAGCACGCCGAGTGTGCGTGTGGCAGCCTATCAGCACAAGGAGTGGCCGGTATTTGGCCTGCAGTTTCATCCCGAAGTAACCCACACCATCGAAGGGGCCGATATTCTTCGCAACTTCCTTCACGACATCTGTGGGATCAAGCCAGACTGGACTCCGGCTGCATTCGTTGAAGAAACCGTCGAGGCCCTGAAGCAGGAAATAGGAGACACCGAACGGGTGATTTGCGGCCTCTCCGGAGGCGTGGACTCAACTGTGGCAGCTACTCTGATTCATCGTGCCATTGGGGACAGGCTGGTGTGTATTTTCGTTGACAATGGCGTCTTGCGCAAACATGAGTTTGAGCAGGTGCTTCATCAATACGAGCAACTGGGTCTGAATGTCGTCGGAGTTGATGCTTCCGATCGCTTTCTGGAGGAATTGGAAGGTGTGAGCGACCCCGAAACCAAGCGAAAAATTATTGGTCGGATATTTATTGAAGTCTTTCAGGAAGAGGCCCACAAGCTGGATGGCATTAGTTATCTGGCACAGGGAACCATTTATCCTGATGTCATTGAAAGTATTTCAGTAAACGGGCCTTCAGCCACCATCAAATCTCACCACAACGTTGGTGGTCTGACGGAGAAAATGAATCTTCAGGTTGTCGAGCCACTGAAGTATTTATTTAAAGATGAAGTGCGGAAAGTCGGATATGATCTCGGCCTGGGGCATCAGTTCATCGGCCGGCATCCCTTCCCCGGGCCGGGCCTGGCCATTCGTATTCTCGGGGATGTGACCCGGGAGAAAGTTGCTCTTCTACAGGAAGTGGATGCCATTTTTATCAACGAGCTGAAGGAGAAAAACCTGTACGATGATGTCTGGCAAGCCTTTGCCGTCCTGCTCCCTATCGCCTCTGTCGGCGTCATGGGAGATGAGCGAACATACGAACAGGTCGTTGCTCTCCGTTCTGTTGGTAGCCGGGATGGGATGACCGCGGACTGGTCTCACCTTCCTTATGAGTTTTTGGCTGAGGTTTCAAATACAATCATCAATCAGGTGAAAGGAGTCAACCGAGTGGTGTATGACATTAGCTCCAAGCCGCCTGCGACCATTGAATGGGAATGATCAGATCAGACAGGGATATTCGACAGCTGTTCACTGTTGTGATGTTACTCTCCATATGCTCCTGCCTGATGGCTCAGGACGAAGAGTGGGTATCGGACCCCAGGGGAGATGCCTATGTGTCGGCCGGAAAAAAATTACTCGCACAAGGGCATTACGACAGGGCCAGAGAAGCATTCGATTCGGCGCTCATGCGCCCTTTTCACCCCCGAACCACCTCTGCTTCCTATCTCAAAGGACTCACATGGTTCTACCAGGGCGAAAGTGACTCTGCCCATGCTGTATTTTCCGATTTTCTTGAGGCTTATCCCGAATCCCATTACGTTCCGGAAGCCACCTATCACCAGGCCATCCTCCTGCTGGAAGGCTGGCCAGATACCCAAGCCGAAGGCCTGGATGATTTGGTACAACTCTGGATGCAGGATTCGCTGACAGATCTTTCAATTTCTGCCCGAAATAAAGTGTCCCAGTATGTTTTTAAGTCCTGCGACACAAGCAGCATTCACCGATTACGAGATACACTTGGCCCCGGTTACCCCCTCCCGCTTCAGGCCGAATGTTACTGCCTGAAAGAGCACTTTGACCAGGAGGAACGAGCAAAACGGTTATATGAGGAGCATCTCAGGTCTGGGGAACCTATTCCATTTCTAGAACGGCTTTTTGACCCGCGAAGAGAGGACCGGTATGGTGACCGGGAAAATATCCGAATTGCGATATTCCTGCCCCTGTTTCTTCAGGAAAGTGCCCACGATAGCATCCCGGACGTGCCCCGAAAAAGCCGCGTTGCCCTGGAATTCTGGGAAGGCATACAGATGGCCTATGAGGAGCTGGAACCGAAGCTCAAAAACCGGTTCACGCTACAGGTATTTGACACCCGACGGGATAGCCAGACGGTGGAAAATCTGGTGCGAGACCTGGATGCCTGGTATCCCGACCTGGTGGTGGGCGCGGTTTACAACACACAAACAGAAATTATTTCCCAATGGTCTGAACGCACCGGAACTCCCCAGATTGTTCCCTTTTCTCCCAGCCAAAAACTGGTAGAAGGGAAGTTGTTCACCTTTCTAGCACATCCTGATATTGAGGTGCATGGTCGAGAATTGGCCCACTATGGGTTTGATTCTCTTGAAATGAGAAAAGTGGCTGTATTCACCAACCAGACGCAGGCCACAGAACAATTGGTCCACCCTTTCATAGAAGCTATACAGACTAGGGGCGGAGAGGTCATTCGCGTAGCTGTGGACTCTGTATTTGATGAAGAAACGGCCAAAGACATGATCTCCATGATCAAGTCGTTACGCTTGCAGGAATATGATGGGATATTCATCCCCATCTTTGGCGACCAGGAAACGGCAGGTCTGATTCTCAGCCAGATCAGCGTGATGGACATGCAGGCTCCAGTGATGGCTTCCCCGCATATCTGGAAGCGTTTCACTAGCATCGACAGAGAGCTCAAAGAGCGATATAAAGTCACCTTCAGTACTTCCTACATGCCTGATAGCCGGGATACCGCCTACGTGGCGTATCTAAACCGGTGTCTGGAGGAATATCATATTCCTCCATCTGATTTCCATACCCAGGGCTATGACCTGGGCGTCTGGATGCTCACAGTCCTGAATGAATACCCCTTTCGATATCTCTCGCTGGCCGATTATATTCGAAATTACCCATTGTTCCAGGGCTTCCACCAGGCACTTGAGTTTGGCGGACAACAAATCAATCAGACGGTGAATCTGGGACAATTCACAGAAGAGGGAGTCATCAGGCTACGGCAGAACCAACCCTGGGTCATCGCCATACCGGACGAAGAATAATTGCCCGGCAAACTCAGATATGAGATTGGGGTTGGCTCGTACAATGGAAAAGCTGTTTCTTGTATTTCCGTATGGCGAATTATCCCAACGCTTACTTGTTTATGGTTATGAACCGATTGTTGATTCCCCTTTTTCTTCTGACTGGTCTTTTTCTCAGTGGCTGCAATTTATTCCGACAAGCCAACCTGGCCTCAGACCCCCGAGCAGAATCGCTAATCATTGAAGGAAAGCAAGCATTGAGAAAAGGGAGGAACCTTGATGCATGGGATGCTTTTGAGGTAGCCCGAGAGCGCGAGTTCAACAGGTCCACCA
>CAZLKP010000243.1:2152-7507 GCA_964560095.1 uncultured Bacteroidia bacterium | reverse complement strand
CTCGAAGACGGGCTCACGGCCGAGGCAGGCGAGGTCGCCTTTTTGTTCTACTACAACCAAACCTGGTCCGCCATGATCGGCTATCCGGCCGGCCACGGACAGGACGGCAACCTCAACGATCATCACTTTCACTGGGGATACTTTATTCACGCGGCCTCTTTCCTGGAGCAGATGTATCCGGGGTGGATGGATCAGTGGGGCGACATGATCGACCTGCTGGTGCGGGACGCTGCTAGTCCGGATCGCAACGATCCGATGTTTCCCTTCCTGCGAAACTTTAGCCCCTATGCCGGCCACTGCTGGGCTAATGGCTTTGCGTCTTTTCCTCAGGGGAACGACCAGGAATCTACGTCCGAAAGTATGCAGTTTAACTCTTCGCTGATCCACTGGGGCGCCGTGTCCGGCAATGATTCCATCCGGGATCTGGGGATCTATTTGTACACGACCGAGCAATCTGCGGTAGAGGAATACTGGTTTGATATGAACGACCGGGTGTTTCCCGCCAGCCAGCAGTACGGACTGGTGTCCCGGGTCTGGGGCAATAGCTTTGACAATGGTACCTTCTGGACGGCTGATATTGCCGCCTCCTACGGCATCGAGATGTACCCGATCCATGGCGGTTCGTTGTACCTGGGCCAGGACAGCAGCTACGTCGCCCAGATCTGGAACGAGCTGACGCAGTACACCGGCATTTTGAACAACGAGGCCAATCCCAACCTGTGGCACGATGTGAAATGGAAGTACCTGGCTTTTATTGACCCGACCTTGGCCATTTCGCTTTACGAATCCTATCCGGATCGCAACTTGAAGTTTGGCATCTCCAACGCGCAGACCTATTACTGGCTGCACGTGATGAATGCTTTGGGGCGGGTGGATGCGACCATTACGGCCAATCATCCGTTGGCAGCGGCCTTTGTTAAAGCCGGCGAACGCACTTACGTTGCACATAACTACGACAATACGGCCCTTACCGTGACCTTCTCAGACGGTTACAGCCTGGATGTGCCCCCGCGCAGCATGGCGACCAGTCGCGACATTTCGCTGGCTGGCCGGCTGAGCAGTGATTTTGGCCAGGCCTATCCGGGAGGCAGCGTCGCCCTCACCCTTGAGGTCAGCGGCGGTACCCCCAGTAAGGTAGAATTCATGGACGGCGAGCAATCGCTGGGCGAGGTGCTCCAGGCGCCTTTCACCTGGCAGGCTGACGAACTGACGGTGGGAACCCACCAGTTTTATGCCCGCATCTACGAAGGAGATGCCTTTGCCCTCAGCAACTTCGAGGAGGTGCTGGTAGGCGAACAGATCTCCTGGTTTGGCGACCCCATCTCGCTGCCCGGCACCTTTCAGGCCGGTCACTACGACGTGTTTGAAGGTGGAGTAGGACAGGGCATAACCTACCTGGACTTTTCTCCGGGCAACATTGGTGATTACCGGCCCCTGGAAGATGTGGATGCGACCGTGAGCGGGACCGAGGGCGAAACGGTAGGCTGGATTTTGGCAGGAGAATGGCTGGAGTATACGGTCGAGGTACAGCAACCCGGCCTGTATAATCTGAGTTTCCGCTACACCAGTGGCAATCAAGCTGGTGGCGGTCCATTCCGGATCGAGTCGGACGGCGTGGTGGTCAAGGCCGGCATTGGGGTTTCCTACAGTGGCAACTGGGATACCTGGGCTACCCAGACCGTGGCCGACATACCCCTCAAGGGAGGCAAGCAGGTGCTGCGCCTGTTCTTTGACCAGGGAGAGTTGAACATTGGCGCCTTTACCTTTATCTACCAGGGGCCGTTGCCCTACGATCAGCCCGTGGCAGATGCCGGCGATAATCAGCTGGTGCAGCTTCCGGGTACCAGCACCACCCTGGACGCCGGAGCCAGCACCGACCCGGGGGGCAATCCCCTGACCTATACCTGGACCCAGATTTACGGCCCTACGACTGTGAGCCTGTCTGATTCGCTGGCGGTACAGCCCAGCCTTTCTGGTCTGACCGAAGGCGTATATCTGATGAAACTGCACGTAAGCAATGGCAGCTACGGAGATACTGACGAGCTGTACATCATCTCCAGCCCCGACAGCAACGTGCCACCCAAGGTGTCGTTGCTCACGCCGCGCAGTGGCTCGAAGGCGTTGGAAAACGAGCCGCTGACCATCACTGCCTACGCCTCCGACCTGATCGGTACGGTCAGTTCGGTCGAGTTTTATGCCGACAGCGTGCTGCTGGGTTCGGATACTTCCGCCCCGTATTCGCTGGTCTGGACCCCAGGGGTAGGGGACTATGAATTGACCGCCCGGGCCATTGACGATGACGCTGCTACCGGCAACTCACAGGTGGTGCAGGTGACCATTGACCCGGCGCCGCCCTGTACCGGTACTTCCTTCGACGGAGATTTCGACTGGGAATTTTCCGATGACAAAGACAATCCCACCCTGACCTTCATCCCTTCTGTGGCAGGCATGGGCTCGCCCACCTGTATCTTGTACTACGGCACCAATCCTAGCAGCATGCCCGGCTACAACGTAACGCCCAACGTGCCCTTCCAGTTGAACGCCAGTCGCGGGACGACCATTTATTTCTACTATACCTATTCCTATCCCGGTCAGGGCGAGAAGAACAATGCTGCCAACAAGGACAGCTACGTGGTAGGGACCTGTGCTTCGACCACCAGCATTGGCCAGGCTGTCAAAGCGCTTTCGGTAACGGTATATCCGAATCCGGTGCAGGGCACCCTGCACATCGACCTGCCTGCAGGCAACAGTCAGATCCGGATCTTGTCCCTGGCCGGGCAGGTGCTGGACCGCTTTTCGACCCAGGAGCGCCAGACGACCTGGGATATGACCGCATTGCCTTCCGGCATGTATCTGGTCGAAGTGGTGCATGGGGGCAACCGGCGGGTGGAGAAAGTAGTCAAGGACTGATCTGTTCCCAAGCGAAGCCGTCTCTGGGAGGTTCAAGTTCAACCCCAAAGAGGCGGTCTCAAAAGTAAATTTTTTCCCCGTCTGGACGCCAGGAAGGCGCAAAGATCCCTGAGGATTGACCTCTTGGCGGCCTTTGCGCCTTTCGCTTTACGTCCTGGCGGTAATCAGAAGCATTTGGAGACATCCCCTTGTTCATCTGCGTCTTCCTCCCGCTGCGCTGCCAGATCTCATCCTCTCCGACCTGATGATGCCCAAAATGGACGGCTTTGAGCTGGCGCGGGTCATCCGCGTCGACGCCAACAGCAGCCACATTCCCCTCATTCTGCTCACCGCCAAGGCCTCCGACGAAAGCCGCATCACCGGCCTGGAGACAGGCGTAGATGCCTACCTCACCAAGCCCTTCAACGCCAAAAAACTGGAAGTACGCATCGCCAAGCTGATCGAGCAGCGGCGGCAATTGCGGCAGCGCTTCGCCGCGGCCCTTATCGCCCAGGAAGCCGCCAACGTCTCCGACATCGCTTACCAGTACTGCTTCGCCGACTCGACCAATTTCGCCCGGGCCTTCAAGGCGCAGTTTGGAGTGAGCCCGAGTCAGTATCGGGAGCAGCAGGCCATGGGAGATTGAAGGCTTCACGTTCCTGTCTTGGTAAGGGTCAAGCTATCCCCATGAACTTGAAAAAATTATAATCCGCGATTGTAATAGTCAAAAATTATAAGAATTGGCTATTGCGATAGCGAACAATTATATTGTCGCCATGATTAGGCGCACCATTACCCCCTTGATCCAGAAAAAAATTGGGAGGGGAAAAGCCATCATGGTTATTGGACCCAGGCAAGTGGGTAAAACCACCTTGATACGGAATCAACTCCAGGAGGAAGCGTATGCATTTTTTGATGGGGACGATCCTACCATACGCGCCGAGCTAGACACACCAAATACCGAGCGGATACGTCAGTTGATAGGCGGGAAAAAGGTCGTTTTTGTAGATGAGGCACAGCGCATCAATGGCATTGGTCTGACCCTGAAAATCATTACCGATCAATTCAAAGATGTGCAATTATGGATCAGTGGCTCTTCTTCATTTAGCCTATTCAACGAGCTGAATGAGCCTTTGACTGGGAGGAAATGGGAGTATCAATTGTTTCCGATCAGTTGGGAGGAGTATGAAAATCATGTCGGCTACCTCAAAGCGCAACAGGATCTGGAGAACAGGTTGATTTATGGCATGTATCCTGAGGTGATCAATAACGATCGGGGAGAAGAAAAGGAAATCTTGCGCAACCTGGTAAACAGCTACTTGTATCGCGACATACTGGCTCATGGCGAAATCAGGAAGCCGGAAATCCTGGAAAAGCTGGTTCAGGGACTGGCCTTGCAGGTAGGAAGCGAAGTAAACTACCATGAACTAAGTCAGTTGGTCTCGATTTCCAAGGATACGGTTCAGCGTTACATTGATATCCTTGAGAAGGGCTATGTGATTTTTAGGCTCAGGTCGTTCAACCGAAATGTTCGGAACGAAATAAAGCGGGGCAGGAAAATCTACTTTTACGACAACGGGATCCGAAATGCGGTGATAGGGGAGTTTGGCGGCCCAAGTACCAGAAAGGATATTGGGATGCTATGGGAGAATTTTCTTATCTCAGAACGAGTCAAGCAAAACAGCTACAAGCTGACATTTGCTAAGCCTTACTTTTGGCGAACGATGCAGCAGCAAGAAATAGACTACGTCGAACAAAACGGGCTGAGTTTGGCAGCCTTCGAATTCAAGTGGAACACCCGAACAAAAGCGAAATTCTCCAAGACCTTTCTACAATCCTACGAAGCAGAAGGCACGCTCATAAATCGGGAAAATTTCAGGGAGTTTGTGATAATATGATGGGCTGACATTTCCCCATTAAAGGTTTGTACGCGGCGCATCACAGGTATGGCGCCAATGCGCTCCAATGGGGTCGAGCCCAAACCCTAGTCTTTGCAGCTTTTTTGTGTACTCCCCCAATCCCTCCGATTCCAGGAGACACTCGCAAACGAAACAAGCAGGATTTTTACCCCTATAAAAACCGCCCTCCGCGCGCGTTAGGGGAGGGTTTTGCCCCATGTTCAAAAATGAATGAGATAAGTTCAGTTTTCCCTGCCTGCTTCCGCTGGAGGTGCCGATCTTATTATGGTCAATGATGGTCCGAAGTTATTGGAAAACCCCTTCGGGATTTTTGCTTCCCAGTCCGGCCATCAAGACCTTACCATGACCCTATTTCCTATGAAAAAGCTACTCTTTATCGCGATGCTACTCGCTCCTGGTCTGGCCTGGAGCCAAGCGAAGCTCGACTCCCTCTATGCCGTCTGGCAGGATAAAGACCAGCCCGACTCATCGCGCATTGATGCATACTATGATTATGTCTGGGAAGGTTTTATGGATTCGAATCCCGACAGTGCCTTTTTGCTGGCAG
>CAZLKP010000243.1:0-2142 GCA_964560095.1 uncultured Bacteroidia bacterium | reverse complement strand
GACTCACTCATTGCCTTTGGAGAAGATCAGGAGGGTCTGAGAGCAAAGGGAAATGGATATAAAATTAAAGGATCAGCAAATCTGCAAATGGGCAAGTACGCGCAGGCCCTGGAAAATCTTGCCCATCATGCCTGAAACATACATGCAATTCATTAATTTCCAAGGCCCTGTCCCCCGATCGTTCATGGGTCCACAGCGGTCGCCTTTTCTTGTATGGGGTACCTGCTTTTAGAGGACATAGCGAGGGTCAACCCTATGCACTTGTTGATGATCTACGCTTCGGCCCCGTTGGCTGTCGATGTTCCCAAACCACCGCCTGGCAATATCAAGATCATGAGGAACTTCCTTTTCTTTTTCGTCATCACACTGGCTTTTTACGGTCCGTCACTAGCCCAGACCCCATCCGACTCTCTGCGTCAGGTGTGGCGGTCTCCTGATTTGCCTGACAGCACGCGCTTTGAGGCTGGAAAGCGTCTGGCGCAAATGGCTGCAAGCCCCGAGGAACAGCGTTTCTGGCTGCGAGAACTGGAGGGATGGACGGAGCTTCGAAGCGATCGCGACGCACAGCTTTTGGTCTGGCGGTCGCTTGCCCGTTCGTATCAGAGAAGCAAGGACATCGATTCCGCGCGGTCGCTGCTCTCCATAGCTCTGACCCGCGCCCATGCTTGGCAGGATCCTAAGCTGACAGCGGAATTGCACCTGGAACAGGCGGCCCTCGAATACCGGCAGGGGCGTTTCGACGAGGCTGATCAGTATTACAAGGTGGTCATAGATCAGGCGCCTCCCCAACAGGTCGCGTCAGCCTGGCGGGGCAAGGGCAACATTGCCTACCGGCAGGGGCTGTTTGCCGAAGCCAAATCAGCTTATCTCCAAGCCCTTCGCCTGCAACAGCAAATGGGCGAGCAGGCCGACGGCCTCGATGGAAGCTGGTTCAACCTGGCCCTTTCCCTGGCGCAAGTGGGCAAGCCAGACAGCGCCCTGATTGCCCATGAACAGGCTCGCTTCTACGCCCAAAAGAAAGGGCGAACCGACTTGATCAGTTATGTGTACAACAGCCTGGCCGGTATCTACACCGACAAGGGAAACTACGCTCGCGCACTGGCTTATGCCGATAGCAGCCTGAAGCTGGCTGAGACATCGGGTTCGCGCATAGGCCAAGCCCAGGCAAAGGCAGCCATTTCGATCATTTACACCGATCAGCAGGAGTAGAATTCGGCCATTGCACATGGCAAGGCTTCGCTGGATTTGTACCAACAGGAGGGCGAGCAGGCTCCCATCGCGGAGGCCTACAACTCGTTGGGGAATATCTGGATAGCTGCCCAGCAACCTGACTCTGCCCTGGTTGCCTATCAGCAAAGCTTGGCGCTCGCCGAAAGGCTGGGCTTGCAAGCATTGATTTGCGGACTCAGCGTAAATATCGGCAACGTGTATCGCATGCGGGAAGAACATTCGGTCGCCATTTCTTATTTGAAAAAAGGACTTTCCCTCAGTGAAGCGCTTAAATACGACGAATACCGGGTCAATGCCCTGGGCAGCCTGACGGAAGCCTACAATACCGTGGGCGCGCATGCCCAGGCGGCAGCCTATGGCGAGCAAGCCCTGGCCCTGATCAAGCAGCCCGGTCTACGGCGGCAGGCTTACGCCATCTACAACGCCCTGGCGATCGCCTACGAAGCCCTGGGGCGTCCGGCGGAGGCGCTGGTCCATTATCGCACGTTCATCGAGATGCGAGACAGCCTCAAAAGCGAGGAAAACCAACGCGCGGTCATTCGCTACGAATACCAGCAGCAGGCCCTTCAAGACTCCCTGGCCTTCGTGGCCCGGCAAGCCGATACCGAAGTGGCCTACCAACAGCAACTCGCCCAGCGCAACTACCTGCTCTTCGGCGGACTGGGAGTGGCCGTGCTGGGCCTGGTCTTTTTCCGGGTGCGGCAGCAGCGGACATCCCGTGAGCAGGCCCTGGCCCTGGAACGGGAGCGAAGTGAAAAGCTCGAGCAGATCGACAAGCTCAAGGATCAGTTTCTGGCCAACACCTCCCACGAGCTGCGCACCCCTCTCAACGGCATCATCGGCATCACCGAAGGGCTGCTCGACCAGTCAGAAGACCCTGAGACCCGCCAAAACCTCGGCATGGTGGTCGCC
>CAZLKP010000242.1:0-7529 GCA_964560095.1 uncultured Bacteroidia bacterium | reverse complement strand
GCAAATTCTGGCGGTGAATCAGAATGCTTTGTTCTGACGATTGACCGTCTGTTTCCTTCCAGTGCATAAAGTCCAGCAAGTCAAAAAACAGCAGGCTGTTGTGGAAAAAGCTGTTCCAGAAGTTTCGCCAGTCATAGCGAAGGGAAATTCGCTTATCAAGCATATACTCGATCCGATCTTCCACTCTGGGCTTTTTTTCCCAACGACGGCGGTTGCTTGAAGGAATCAATGCTGCGTGCTCCAGATAGAAGGCTTCCAGATCCTGCAGCACATCCGGCATGGTCTCCCGGAGTTTTCCGTTTGAGGGCGGATGGTAATAGAGCCCCAGGTGAATGTAGGCTTCTGTGAGCAAAATTTTGATCTTATCCTTCTCGGTCCAGGAATCCGATCCCTGGGGATTGTTGCCTACAAACCGTACCGGAAAGCCATACATGAGCCCAGTAGGCTGAATCAACTTATACAAAAAACGTTGGATGAGGACATCCTGCTGACGGACCTCCCTGACCCGTAACACGATATCTTCCTGTTCGAACAGGATCAGATATCGGATCAGGCGGTTAAACCAACCTTTGTCAGCAGGATTCATAGGAGTAGGAGCCAGAAGCTATCTACGAGATACGAAGAAATCGATCTATTTTTCCTGCGGATCACCCTCATCCGGGGAGGCTTCTTCCGCAAACATTTTTTCGCCGACGCTCTTACCGATGGAAGCTCCGCTGGCGGCACCGAGCATTCCCATCATGGCACCAAAGACGGTGCCTACACCCGGCACGGCTGATCCTATTACGGCGCCGATGGCAGCCCCTCCGATGGCTCCACCTGTGGAACCGACGTTTTGGGAGGTTTGTACCTTGTACTGGGTGGCGTCAAGATCTCCGCGATAATACTTGAAGGTATCCATGCCCTGATCCACGACACCGTAGCAAACCGAGACCATCGCATGAGAGCGTGCTGCAGTTAGGAATTTGCGGGCTCCGATCTTTTTGGCTGCGTAGATCAGTCCTTGCCTCATGGTGAGGGCAGCGACGGCTTTGGAGCCATACTGGACGGCTGTTTCGGATCCCTTGCGGATGACCCGGTAGGTAAATTGCTTTTGATCAATTCGTCCTTCGCGAAACTCTTCCATGTTGGCCATGCCCTCCCGCATCATCCCATTGATACCGCCAAGAATAGCAGAGGAAGCAGCCTGTGCCCCAATTTCCAGGGCAGGCGGAAACTCGGGAAAGTCGGGAGGAGATTCACCTTCCCAGATAATGGGAATATGTCGGACTATACGGGAGTGATCGGTCATAATAAATATTCTATTTCACCTCATACGTAAAATAGGGAAAAGGGGTTATGTGGGCAAATGTTCCGAAGGGAATCGTGGATCAAAACGAGGGCGTAGTTTACCAGGATGTTGTTGTGGCCCTCAAACATCTTCGTTACCTTTAAGGACGGAATTCCGAATAATTTGAGTCATCAAACATTCTGTCTCCCGATTCACCCAATTGATTCAACCATGAACCACCAACTCACGGGGCTCACGCGCACGATTCTGCTTGCGCTGAGCTTGTTTCTGTTTGTCAGTGCTCATGCCCAGGATCCGGTTTTTTCGCAGTTTTTTTCACAAAAGCTGTATCTCAATCCTGCCTTTACAGGGTATGAGCCCGGCACGGTCATCAGTACAGCCACCCGGCGGCAATGGGGCAATCTCGCCAGCAATCCGCTCACGCCCAACGGAGCCAATTTCACGACCAATCATGTGGAGATCAGCCAGGATCTGCCCGGATTTCACTCCGGATTCGGCCTGGCATTTACTGATAATTCAGAAGGCGAAGGGCAGTATAACCTCACCAGCCCAAACAACGGTTTGCTGCGCTGGCAGCGTGCCACATTTTCATACGCATTTCATTCCTGGGACTGTGATTTTTATGAGGGAATTGAGGATGATGTGTTTGGATTCTCGATAGGCGGTTATGCCCGCTGGAACCGGTTTGTGCTGGATTGGCAGAATCTGGTTTTCGGCGATCAGTTGGATCCGATTTATGGGGTGGTAAGGGGTACTTCAGTTCCTTTGCCGGACGCCGGGATTTCAGATATCGAAGATTGGGATTTTGGGATTGGCGGGGTTGCCCACCTCAACGTTTTCCCCCGGCACTCCATTCGGTTTGGAGGAGCCTGGCATCATATCAGTCTACCTAACAATTCTGTTGCAGGGAATGAGGAGCGGCTTCCGGGGCGTGTCACGCTTCACGCGAGTGATATCATTCTGCTGGGATTTGGTGGAGAAGACGAGGATGAAAAATATCAGATCATCCCCAATGGTCGACTGGAATTGCAGCGTGCATCTGCCGCCTGGGATCCGGATAATCGTCGGAGTTTCCGGGAGAAACCTGTGTTTATGAACGAGGTGACGCTTGGGGTCATGGCCAAGACGCCTTCGAGAGGTAATGTACGTCTGAGTGGTGGTTTGTGGTTCAGCGGGAATCCCAGATGGTCGGTTGACAGCATCAATATTCGTGGACCGGAGCAGTCGATCGTGAGCTATCTGGGCATTGATGTCGTCACAGAAAGCGGAGGAAATACCACCACAGTCTGGGAGTTGGGGCTCAGCTGGGATCACAATCTCGGTGGAATCCAATCGGTGGGTGACATTTTTGAGCTGACTTTTTCCATCGGTCTGCCACTCGTGACCTTACCAGGCGCAGGGTGCTTTCGTTGCCGGAAAAATCAAATCCGATCCCGGTTCTGACTCTCCTATTCCTGCTTATTTACAGAAAAACACCTTCCATGTTCACAAAGATGTCTCTTTTCGTTGTTCGGCGAATGTTCTTGGCGATTCTCTGTGTTCCCTTTTGGGGGCAGGGGCTGTCACAGCCCTTATGCGACAGCCTGGATACGGGGTTCAGCATTTCTGACCCCAATCCCTGCGCTGGCACTCCGGTGACCTTCACCGCCAATTCCGACAGTGCTCTGTCTTACCAATGGACGTTCAGCATTCCCTCGGTCAACGGTGGAACGGACAGTAGCATCGTTCGGAGTTTTCCCGGTCAGGCCACTGGCTACACGGTACAGGTGACTCTGACACTTGAAGGGGTGGATACCGCCGGTAACACTTGCACGGTATTTTCGACTCAACCAGTGACAATCACTGCCCAGCCACAGTTTTTTGTGATTGATACCTCAGGAACCCAGGATTTCAAGGCCTGTGTACCAAGCCCAGGCCCGACACAGGTTACCAAAGGGTTTCAGTTGTCCAACATCACCGGAATTCCGCCATTTACGTGGGATTTTGGCGACGGGACCGTGTTGACTTCCCCCAACATTTTCCAAAATCACACCTATACTTCCTATGGAACTTATCTGCTCACCATTACCGACAGCAGTACACCTTGCCCCCAAACGATTACGCAGCCAGTGTATTTTTACGGTGATGATCTGAATGCCAATATGAATGTGGTGGGGAGCATCAACATCTGCGAGGGACAAACGATTCAGGTAAACAACGGCACAGATACCAGCAACCAGGTCATTGAGCGTTTCATTTGGAGCTGGGGGAACGGAGACACAGATACCGTGTATGATACCTCTCCGATTTTTTACGACTACACCTACGACGATGATGAGGTCTGTGATTCATTACTGAATCTGCAGGGAAATTTTCAGGAATCTATTCGCCTGACCATCGAGAATGGTTGTGCAACCCACTACAACGAATCTCCCGTTTTTGTGAAGCCGCTACCACGGCCTAAGATCGACGGCCCTGGCCTTGGATGCAGGAATATTCCCTTGTCATTTTCCAATGCGAACTCCTGCCCTGATAATCCCGCGGTCCAGTACACCTGGCTGTGGGGAGATGGGACAAGTACTGGCCCGCTCCCATTCATCGCGGGAGCCACGACGGTATTTCATACCTACACAGACACGGGTCAATACACCATCCGGCTGATTGCCGAACTGGCTTCCTGCAATTATATCGATACAATTGAACAGAGTATCAGGATCCTGGAACCACCAGTCTCCAATTTTGTGGCGGTTCCGGATTATGGTTGTGCCCCGTTGGATGTGGATGTGAACAACCTGTCATTTCCGACATTTGCTGCGGGATTTCAGTGGACCGTGATCGGTGGGGGCTTTTCTTTTCTGGACAGCACGGATGCGGATGATTTTGAGCCGAGGTTCCAGCTCCAGGATTCAGGCCTGTACATCCTGAGGCTGGATGTGACGAACATCTGCGGCACGGCATTTTCCTATGATACTGTGACTGTTGCCCGGCCACCTGTTATTACTCTGGCTCCGATTGCAGACACCTGCGGTTTTTGGAATTATGTGCCTTCGGTCACCTACAATGACAATGGAAATCCGATCAACGGATATTCCTGGAGTTTTACCTCAGGAACGCCAGATACCGCCAATGTTCCTTTTCCTCAAGGTCCGATCTTCTTTGGCCCTGGAAGTCATACAGTTTCAGTCACGGTGAACAATCTGTGTGGTGCCACTACCGTATCTCAGAGTTTTGTGGTCGATACGCCGGTCACTTTTATTGATGCAGGGAATGATTTTCAACTATGCTCCAACCTGGATACCACCTTTCAGGGTATTCCGGCTGGTGGAAGCTGGGTGGGGAATGACATTACTCCGGGAGGCCTCTTTTCACCTTCGGGCCCGGGGGGCTATCAATTGATCTATGAAGTGGGAGCGGGTAATTGCCGCGTGGCGGATACCCTAATGGTAGATGTCGTAGATGCGCCGGTGGTAACAATTCTCCCGCCAACCCAAACGGAGTTCTGCCTGGGTGATCCGCAAATTATCCTGGTGGCTGATACCGGCGCCGCTGCCCTGGATACCTTTGGAATCTTTGATCCGATCTTGCCGACCATTCCGGGCGACAGCCTGGTTATCTATGAATTCTTCGCCCAAAGCGGCTGTTCTGACCGGGATAGCCTCTCGCTCACGGTAAATCCACTTCCTATCGTGAATACGACCGATACCACCTACTGCCAGAACAGCGATCCGGTCACGCTGACCAACTTCAGTCCCGCCAATGGCGTGTGGACAGGTTTCAATGTGCTCAACGGTAATGCCGGCACCTGGCTCCCGGATAGTATCGGCACATTCCCGTTGGCCTATACCTTCACCGATGCCAATGGCTGTGTGGAGGATGATACGATGAATGTCACCGTGGTGGCGGGTGATGTGGCGGTGGCAGGTCCGGATACGACCATTTGCCAGAATGCCAATATCATCACCTTTGCTCAGTACAGTCCGCTTGGTGGTACCTGGTCGGGAACCGGCATCATCCCGAATAGTGATCAGTTTGATCCACTGGCAGGCAGCATTGGCAACAACCTGCTGATTTACACCTACGGAGCCGGTTCCTGCCTTACAACTGACAGCCTCGTGGTTGTGATTCAGGATACGTTGCCTGTGAATGCAGGGGCTGATCTCACCGTTTGTGAGGGCGATCTGCCTTTCCAGGTAACTGGTGGCACAGCCTCCGGAACCTGGTTGCCAAGCACGGGCCTGACCAGCACGGCCCCACCGGTCTTTAATCCTGCTCTCATTCCTGCAAATGGCAGCGATACCCTCTGGATCGAGCTGTTTAGCAGTGCCGGTTGCCGCAGCCAGGACGCAAAGATCATCACAGTGGATGACAAGCCGACGGCAGGATTCACCCTGGATACGCTCTATTGTACCGGTGACCCAGTGGTGCCGGTTCAGATCACGGCTGGGGCGACTGTGTTTCTTTGGGATTTTGATGATGGATTTACTACAACTGTCGCCAATCCGACCCACGCCTACAGTGATACCGGGTTCTTCGATGTGATGCTGTTTGTAGAGGATAATGCGGCCTGCAAAGACACCGCGTTCCGAACGGTCCGTGTCACAGAGGCTCCGATTCCGATGTTTACCCTGAGTACCAGTCAGGGCTGTGCCCCACTCAATGTCTCCATCACCGACAACAGCATTCGCAACGGCGGAACGTACTTCTGGGATTTTGGAAATGGGCAAACTTTTACAGGTGAAAACCCGCCGCCGCAGGTGTACCAACAGGGCATAGACGATACGACTTACGTCATTACCCTCACCATCACCAACGATTGCGGGCCGACCACCATCACCGATACGGTGACAGTGTTTCCGCAGCCACAGGTGCAGGTTGGCACCCAGGTGAGCAATGGCTGCTCCCCGTTGTACATCGAATTTGGCAATACCACCAAAGGAAACCCCACCGGCTACCTCTGGGATCTCGACATCAACGGGGCAACCAGTACCGACTCCATTCCTCTGCCAAGATATTACACCACAGATACGCTTCCCCGGGTATATACCATAACCCTCATCGCCACCAACCAGTGCGGGGCAGATACCGGCAGCACACAGATCACGGTGTTGCCCAATGACCTGAATCCCATTTTCAATGCGGATACCACGGTCGGCTGTGCGCCGCTCACGGTGAATTTCAACAACCTCTCCGGCTCTTCCTTTGTGGCCTGGGACTATGACCAAGGGCAGGGAAACCAGGATGTGGGAAATGATCAGCCGAGCCACACCTTCCAGAATCCGGGCACTTATCTGGTGAGAATGTATGCCGACAATGGTTGTAGCAAAGACACTGGTTTTGTGACGATTACTGTGTATCCGGCAGCTCCGGCGGTGTTTACGGCACCGCAGCCGGTCTGCTTTGGCGATGTGATGAGCTTTTCTCCTGATTCGACGCAGGGCATCAATGGCTATGTCTGGGATTTTGGCGATGGAACTACCGCCTCCCAGGCCAATACCAATCACCTGTATCAGGCTCCGGGGATCTATTCGGTTACCCTGACGACTTATTCGACCATTTATCAGTGCCCGGCTTCTGTTTCGGCCAATGTGCAGGTGCGCGATTTGCCGGATCCATCATTCGTTCAGGCTCCGGTGGCAGGTTGTGAGCCATTTGCTGTCTCTCCCTTTGCGTTGTCGCCGGGCTTGAGCTACTTGTGGCAGTATGGGAATGGAGACCAGGATGTGGGAAATTCGCCAAATTACACCTACAGCGATGATGGACTTTTTGATCTGACCCTGACCGTTACGGATGGTTTTGGCTGCGAGAATAATTCGACGATTCAGATTACCGTGCATCCGTTGCCAGACAGCGATTTCTCTACCAATCTTGATACCCTCTGTGGCCCCGGTCTGGTTTTATTCACCAATCAAAGCACCAACCCAACCGGCGCTTTCTGGAATTTCGGTACAGGCATGGCTGCCGACACGGCGAACACGATCAATGCGCAGTTTTTTTATCCGACGCCTGGCAGCTACACGATCACCCTGGAAAGCGAAACGGCTTTCGGCTGTAAAGATACCGCTACCGGAACTGTGCTGGTCTATCCACAGCCTGTCGCACAGGTCACGCCTGACAATACCGAAGGCTGCGTGCCGCTGACCGTGAATTTTCAGAATCTAAGTTCTGGCGCGAGCAAGGCCCGCTGGCAATGGGACGATGGCACGCCTGGGAGTTCCCAATTCGGGCCGCTGAGTCACACCTTTTTTGCCCCGGACGACAG
>CAZLKP010000241.1:3191-7539 GCA_964560095.1 uncultured Bacteroidia bacterium | reverse complement strand
CCGCCACCGCCGAGTAGGATCCATGGGAGCCACATCAAGCCACCCCGGCCACCGCCTCGGCCACCTTTTCCTCCGCCACCGCCGCGCTTGCTCAGTATGCTGAACAGAATGATGATCATGATGATTACAAATACTTGTCCGCCTTTCCCTCCCCTGGAGGGGGCACGACGAGTGTAGTATTGGCTGGTTGGTGCATTTTCGTATTCGCCGTTGGTTGCAGCAATAATGGCCTCTGAGGCCTGCTTTACTCCGGTGTAATAGTCACCTTGCCGAAAGGCTGGCTTCATGTAGCGATTCATGATTTCACCGGCCCGGGAATCTGGCACGGCTCCTTCTAGGCCGTATCCCACCTCAATCCGCATTTTTCTGGCCTGCGGATATACGGCAATTAGAATCCCGTTATCGTTGGCTTGGCCTCCAACCCCCCAGGACTCTGCAATGGAGAGGGTGTATTCTTCAAGATATGTGTCTTGCGGAAGCTCCGTGATAACAACGGCAATTTCGTTGGAGGAGGATTCCGCATAGCGGGTCAGCAATGCATCAAGCTGAGTGCGTTCCTGGCTACTGAGCACATTGGATATGTCGCTGACAAACCCCTGGGGCTTGGGAACAGGTTGCCCCTTCATGGGAAGAAAGCAACCTGTTACCATCACCAGGAGGAGGATAAATTTTTGCATCATTAGTCGTTAAACATGGCATCTACATCAGGCGCCTGATCAGCACCGGCCTGGGCCTGAAAGGTGGCCATTTTCTCAAATCCGAATAGTCCGGCCCAAATGCTGTTCGGGAATTTGCGCAGATAGGTATTGTATTCCCGCGTGGCATCAATAAACCGCTTCCGCTCAACAGAAATCCGGTTTTCAGTTCCCGAAAGTTCAGTCATTAAAGCGCTAAACTGTTGATTCGCTTTCAGGTCCGGATAGTTTTCGGAGACAGACAAAAAACGGGAAAGAGCCTGCGATAGCTGGTTCTGGCTTTCCTGAAAACGCTCCATCAGTTGCGGGTCATTCAACACCTCTTCCGTTACCTTGATGTCTGAAACCTGGCGACGGGCCTGGGATACATTGGTGAGGGTAGACTGCTCAAATTCTGCGTATTGTTCCGCAGTTGCCACCAAGTTGGGGATCAGATCTGCTCTGCGCTGATACACATTCTCAACTTGAGACCATTGGGATTTGGCAGTTTCTTCCAGCTCGACCATTTTGTTATTGGCATTTTTGCCACTAATAAAACCGCATCCGCCTATGACCAGCGCGAGGATGCCGAAAATCAAAAGTGCTCTTTTCATTATGGTTTGTGATACGTTATTTGAGAGAAAGACCCGAGATTTTCCGGATGGTTGGAAACCCGGGTATGGCCTAAATTACGGATTCCTATGAGATTTTGTTGGGTTAAAACCAGATCTCCTGAGCCAAGCGGAAAGTCTCACAGTGGGCATCCACGATGTCCCGGATAAGAGGAGAGTATCCCCCACCAAGTGAAATAACAACCGGGAGGTCGTTTTTGTGACACAATTCCAGTACAAACTTGTCCCTCTCCCTGCACCCATATTTGGTAACTCCCAATTTGCCCAGTTTGTCTGTCGATAGAATATCCACCCCTGATAGGTAAAACACCATATCAGGCTGTACCTCATCGATTAGCCAGGGGAGATGGGCGGCCAATTGCCTGAGGTAAAATCCATCATCTGCACCAACAGGCAGGGCAACATCCAGGTCAGATTGCTCTTTGTGCAAGGGGTAGTTGGCTTGACAATGCATACTAAAGGTGTACACGCGAGGCTCATTCTGGAAAATTACAGCCGTTCCATTCCCCTGATGTACATCAAGATCTACGATTAGGATTTGTCTGACCAAATGTTGGTGCAATAGGTAATTGGCTGCGATGGCAAAGTCATTGAAGATGCAAAAACCTTCTCCCCGGTCGGCGTAAGCATGATGTGTTCCCCCTGCTCCATTGATGGCCACGCCATTTCGCATGGCATACCGGGCATTTTGGATCGTGCCATGAGCAATGTGTCTGCCGCGTTCAATCAATCTCGGAGAATAAGGAAATCCGGTTCTGCGAATTTCCCGGTGAGTCAGGGTACCATGCTGTAGTTTGTTCCAGTATTCTGTGGTATGAGTGAGTAGAATGGTCGTTTCTTCGAGTTTTTCAGGTGCGTAAAGGTTGTCTTCCGAAATGGTTCCTTCGTAAATCAACTGTTCCGGGATGAGCTCATACTTCTCCATAGGGAAGCGATGCCCTTCCGGCAGGGGATGTTTGTAGAGGGGCGACCAGGATATTTTCAGTGAGGGTTCTTCCTGCTTCATAACAGCGCATAAAACCTTATGGTCAGATAATATGTTTGGAGACTCTTTCATTTCTCTTTCAACCTTTTTACCATTTCCTGTATCTTTCATCCAAAGGCAAAACAATATGCGCGCGCTCAAGATCTTATTTTACAGTATCATCACTCTCGTGGTTGTTGCATTCGCGGTCGGTCGGCTGTTGGATGAACATACGATTCGCGGGGAGGGCCCCGTTCGGGAAAGGACTGTCAATGCAGATGGGTTTTCAGCTATCTCTGTTTCCGGTGGATGGGAAGTCATTATTACCCCAGGGGAAGCCTATGGTTTTTCATTCGAAGCTCAGCAAAACCTGCTGGATTTAATGAAGGTATCCGTTGATGGCGACGAACTGAACATTGAAATGGATGGAAACGTGAAGACGGATGATCCGATGGTAGTTCGGATTTCAGCCCCGGTTATTACCGACATTGATCTTTCGGGTGCTACAAAACTTAACTCGGAAGCATCTTTTTCCGGCGAAAGCCTATCTATCCACGGATCCGGGGCATGCGAAATAACCATCGGCTGTGATCTTGATGCATTGTTTCTCGATTTGTCTGGAGCCAGCAAGACAACGCTTTCAGGCAGGGTTGATGACCTGACTATCTCACTGTCTGGTGCCAGTAAGATTTATGCAGGCGACTGCGCGTCGAAAATCGTCAAACTTAATGCATCAGGGGCTGCCTATGCAGACCTGAATGTTAGCGAAGAACTTCATGTAGATGCCAGTGGAGCTTCCAAAATTAATTACAAGGGCAATCCCAGTATTCATTCGACGGTTTCCGGACCTGGTATTTTGAGAAAAAAGTAGGGCATCAGCGGTCCGCCTGATCCCTGGCATCTGTACTGCGTTCTTCCTGAATGGGCATGACAAAGGGGTCCTGTTCCAGTGCAGGGTTGAGGATAATTTCATCAAATTGATAAGAAGCAATCACCTCTCCCTGCTGGATATAGGTCCAGGAGAAAGGTAAGTAAGCTCCATCTCTGACTTCACGGTAGTCGTCGAAAATGATTTCTACCGACTGCAACTCCCCGTCGAGTACACGCCAATCGCGGATGTGATGGATGAGAAAGGATTCGGGGTTTAGGTACACCATAAACCCGTCATTATTCTTCGCCTCAATTCTGAATTCATGGTATTGTTCCCTGCCCTGTAGCTTCAAGCCCTGATATTCGATCTGGTATTCCCGGGTTTCTTCACCCAACACCGGGCTAGAAAAGTGAGCCATTCGGGCTGCTGGCTCAGGCCGCTCCATTCGCATGGGCCGTACATACTCCCGTTGCCCTGACTGGGCAACAGACCATCCCTGCATGCCGATGAAAATATCCCTGCTTTTGGTGCTGCCATGTTCCCTGAAACAGGCCCAGTTTCGCTCATTATCTTGAAAAAGGGTATAGGATTGCTTCACTTTTCCTTTCGGACGGGCTTCTGTGCCCTTCCACTGGACGAGGGTCACTCCTTCCAATGCCTCAGGGCGTATGGCCTCTTTGTGAAGCTGAATAATTTCATGGGTATCGTACTGAGCGGAGGCAATGAAAGGGATGGCTGCCGCAACCAAAGCCAGCAGAATGGTCATTAAAAATCTCATGTATGTAGATTACTCTGTTTTTCCGAAAAATAGGGAAAAGGCTGCAACCATCATACCCGCAAATGCTGTCCAATAACCGATTCCGGCCATCTTGAAGAAATTTAGCTTGGCGCCGATGTCCATGCCTAACACATGCATGGAGTTTTGTTCCTGAATCAGGTAAAAGGTGAGCCAGGCAAATCCAAGAAAGAAAAAATTAAGAAATATCCCTTTCCTGTATTGTTTTCCGACCAGGGCTCGAATCACGTAAGTGAGCCCATAAATGGCGAATAGGAATGGGCCAAGAAGCACAACAGATAACATGGCAAGTTGGCCATAGCCTTTCCAGCCGGCCACTTTGTCAAAGCCATTTGCAAACAAGTCAATGGCCAGATCGGCACGCTGGTACTCAATTAGGTCAAAATAATCCAGGGCGGTCATCAAGAGACC
>CAZLKP010000241.1:0-3181 GCA_964560095.1 uncultured Bacteroidia bacterium | reverse complement strand
ATAGCCATGAATGTTTTGTCCGCCAATGTGGAGGTAGGGTAGGAAAAAAGCTGCGATGCAGGCGATCCCTCCCAGAAGTAAAATGACTTTTTCCGCTTTCATGAGTCTGAATTGGAGAATAAGGTGAAAGAAAAAAGCTAATTGTTGTCTTCAGCTTTTCTCTTTCACTTAACAATGATCGTGGTTTCCCCCCAGAGTTGGAAAGAAATCCGGATTATTTCAACTCCACAGGTTCCACCCAATCTTTGTGTTTGCCGTGACCATTGGTTGATACATCCTGAAGGGAAGGTCCTGATTCATCTTCATGAATTAGGTTGAATCGGGTGTTGATTTTAGATTCCAGACGCTTGGCGAGATAATAAATCACAGGCACAAAGACGAGGGTGACAACTGTTGCAAAAATGAGCCCGAAAATGACCGACCAGGAAAATGGCTGCCAAAAGGCCGAACTGTCTCCACCAAAGAAAATCTGTGGATCAAAATCTGAAAGCAACGTGCCAAAATTGATATTGAGGGAAAAGGCCAATGGAACCAGCCCCAATACAGTTGATGAGGCAGTCAGAAAAACAGGGGTGAACCTGGTGCTGCCGCCTTCAATGACGGCCTCCTTTAGGGGGGCCCCTTCTTTTCGTTTCATCTCAATGTAGTCCAGCAAAATGATCCCGTTGTTAACCACAATACCAGCCAGCACCACCATGCCTACACCAGAGAGAACCACGGAGAAATCCATCCCCAGAACAACATGGCCGAGAAACACCCCAACACAACTCAAAATGACCTGGCTCAGGATGATCAGGACATTTGAGAGCGAGTTGAACTGGATCACCAGAATCATGAAGATCAGAACAATGGCAGCCCCAAATGCCCCTGCGAGAAATGTGCCCTCTTCTGCCTGGTCCTTTGTTTGTCCACCCACTTCGATGTCAACATTTCGCTTTGATCTGCCTTGCTTCAAAAACTTAGCTACCGCATAATCTACCTCTGCTGCTACATCGTTGACATTAAAATCCGACAGAACGTTGGATGTGATGAGAACCGATTTTTCTAAGTCTGTACGATTGATCCCGCCATAAGAAGAGGTAAACCTGATGTCAGCGACGGATGAAATAGGGACAGATTTAAAGATCCCTTCAGCCATGTCGCGATAGGTGATCTGCATGTCCATCAGCGTACTGAACTGGTTTCGGTATTCGTCCTTGAGTCGAAGCTGAATGGGATATTCATCTTCGTTGGTGCGAAACTTGGAAACTTCTTTGCCAAACAATGCCGTTCTGACGGCCATACCGATCTGGGTAGAGCTGATTCCCAATTGACTGGCTTTCCGTCGGTTGACGTCGATGAGGATTTCGTTTCGCTTTTCATCTACGTCCCATTTCAGTTGTTCAATTCCGGGAATATTGAGAGAGTCCAGATACTGGTAGAGGTCTTCCGATACTCCCATCAGGTCAGGAAACTCCTCTGAGGTCAGGAGAATTTCCACCGGAGCAGAGCCCGGAGGACCAGAAGCATCCTGCCCGACGGTGACATTGGCTCCGGGAACGCCTTTCACACCTGCTCGAACTTCATCCATTACTGCCCGGGTGGACTGGCCATTTCGCTCTTTAATACCTACAAACTCTACGGTTATTTTTCCCTTATTGGAAGCCGCAGAGCCCTGGTCGAAGGAATTTGCATCACCTGCGCCAATCGCGATATTGGTGATCACGGATTTTACCAGCGGGTTATCCTGTCCGATAACCTCTTCTACTTTTTCTTCCAGAACGGATGTGACAGAATCTGTGACTTCTACGCTGGTTCCAGTCGGTAGCTCGGCATAGACATAAACGAAATTGGGGTCAGTCGTCGGGAACTGGATAAACTTGATTCCAGCAAATTGAATCCCAAAAACCGTGATCGCCACCACAAGCAGACTGGCCAGCATGACGAACCCAGGATGACTCAAAGACCATCTGAGTGTGGATCTGTAGGCAGACTTGAAAGAGGGAATCACCACTTCCTGAAACCAACGAATCCCAAACCGAAGGACATAGGCATTCAGAATGACGAACACACCCATGAAGAATAGAAAATTCCCGAAAGCAGGGCTATTTCCGATATGAAACAAGGTTCCAAGAACAGCCATGACGGTCACATAGATCCATACCGTCCTATGAGGGATTTTTTCATCCGGATTGTCCTTGCGCATGAAGGCGACAGCAAAAACCGGATTGATCACATAGGCTACAAAAAGAGAGGCAAACAGAGTGATGATCATAACTACAGGCAGGAAGCTCATGAATTCCCCCACCGGGCCATCCCAAAATAAGAGGGGCAGAAATGGGCATACCGTCGTTAATGTGCCGGAAAATACCGGCGCAATAACTTCTCCGGCAGCCTTTTTGGCTGCCTTGACAATAGGCAATCCTTCCTCATTGAAAATCCGGTGTGTGTTTTCGATCACTACGATCGCGTTATCCACCACGATCCCCATGGCCAGGATAAAGGAAAATAATACTACCAGATTCAGGCTAAATCCAAGAGCAGGTAGGGTTGCGAAGGCAATAAAAGACGATAGAGGAACAGCCATACCGACAAACAGGGCATCCCGTACACCCATGAAAAACATCAACACTAGCGTCACCAGAATAAACCCGATGATGATGGTATTGGTGAGTTCGCTCAGGGTATTTCTGGTCAATTGCGACTGATCACCCGAGATGGTGATCGCCAGAGATTCGGGAAACTGCGTTTCTTGAAGGTTTTCAATGATTAGCTTGATCTCATCTGCAGCATCAACCAGGTTTTCACCGGCTTTTTTGATCACATTTAGGGTTAGGACCGGGTTTCCGTTGAGGCGGGCATAACTCTCGCGCTTCTTAAATCCATCCACTACATTGGCAATTTCTCCCAGTTTGACCGAATTGCCTTTACCCCCTTTGACCTCCAGTTCACGGATTTCATTCACGTTTTCCAATTCCCCATCTAGACGCATGGCAATAGACTGCGATTCCAGATCCAATTCTCCCCCCGAAACGATGACATTTTCGTTTTTGATGGTGTTTTCGATGTCTGTCATTGAGATGCTGGCCGCCTGCATCCGATAGAGATCGACATTAACCTGGATTTCTCGCTCCAGGGCTCCCACAAGGTCCACACGAAGAATTTCTTGGCTCAGTTCTTCTTCGATCGCTTCTTCCAGTTC
>CAZLKP010000240.1:3746-7544 GCA_964560095.1 uncultured Bacteroidia bacterium | reverse complement strand
TGACGGACAGGACTGGGTCAATGGAATCAATCTCCATCCTCACTTCCGGAGCTTGCCCCATGACTCCCTGGCAGGTCGTTCCGTGCGATTTCAGTTTCAGCCTTCTGTGGCCGACCGGCTTCTGGGCTATAGACATCCCATGTTGTCAATGGGAACCGAGTCTCTCCGAGGATTTCATGAACTGATGTTGCCAACTCCCCTGGCTGATCATGCTCAGGCGCAAAAACTAGGGATTCAGGCCTCTCCTCCATACGTTATTTCTGCTTATGATCCGCTATTTCGGCATCGATTTGAAGACCAGTTGATGGATTCATGCCTGGCTCTGTCTATCAGAACTTTTTCTGATTTTTTGCATGAGCAGGGAGTCCGATCGGCGATTCAGGTGGACCAATGGCACACCGGATGGCATATCCTGGCCCGTGAAACTGATATCCCCTGCTTTGCCTCAAGCGTTTCCAATGGAAACCGGCTGGTTGCACGTCAGATCAGCTCGATAGCGGCACTGGAAGGAAAGCCCACCATTCGTGGGTATGTCGGAGCGACCCACGGCACAGCTTATGCGGGTACTCCGCAGCGGCTCAAAACGGAAATTGACCGGATGATTTTGACGGGTGCCACTGAGATTGTCGTCGATGGTATGGCTTCATCATATGGGGAAAACAATTATCCCTGGCATCCAGGTGCCACTTCTGATCTGGCAGGTGTCAATCATGGAACCCAAATCGGACCGTCGCACAGGCTTAACCCCTGGTGGCCCCAGCTATGGAATTATACCGCAAGGGTACAGTATCTTGGTCGTCTCGGCAGACAGCAGGTAAATCTGCTTTTGTTGTATCCCTTTTCCAGGCCCGTGACTCACATGCCCGGTTACGGGGAATCGCTGGTAGAACATCCCACCCGGGTTCCGTCCTCCTGGGAAAGCCTCTCTTCCCTCAGCCAGTCTATGCTCACCAGGGAACAGGACTCCATGGCGGGGTGGATGCGTGATCTGGGGCCGTTGATCCGCGAAATCGAACGTTGGGGATACACATGGGGCTGGGTCCACGAAGATCAGATCCGGAATGTGCGTGTTGCCAACGGGCAGCTTCAGGCAGGCCTTCTCAGTGCGGATGCCATCGTGATCCCGGATGGCGGGATCATGAAGAGGACTACGCCCGCTTATCTGGAAGCGTTGGCCGAAACGGGTGGTCTGGTGTTAAAAGCTGGAGAATGCATGCCTCAGCCGAATGAACTGCTTTCGCCCGATTCAGTTCGCATTTTGCTGAATCGATCATTAGACCCATTCCGGATGGACGTGGTAGATGGGGATCCCATAGGCCTGGTTCGAGAGCTTCAAAGTCGCGGGGTCGCCCCGATAGCCAGCCACGTCTTGCCTTCCACTGATATCAAACAGACAGTCAGGCAACTGTCAGACAGCACCTGGCTGATCTGGATGGTGAATTACGCTGACAGCCCTTCAGAACTTCGGGTTCAGTTTCCTGATAAAAAGTGTTGGGAGTTGAGACCGGGGAACGGACGTGGGGGCCTCCTAGAGCTAGATGCACGAAGGCAGGCGAGCCTGGTATTTTCTCCATTTGAAACAAAAATTTTCTGGCTTGGAAAGGAGACGAGTTGGCCGGAAATGTATCAGGTGACCGAATCCAACCTGCAAGTTCCCCTTCTGCATGAACAAATGAGCCTTCATGAAATACCGTTGGAAACCTGGCAATGGGCTATCATGAAGCATGGCAATCCGGTAGAATTCAACAGTTTGCCAGACACTGGCCTGATAGATTGGAGCCAGTCAGAGGATATGAAGCATTTCGAAGGGATGGTGATCTATACCTGCGATGTGTTGATTCCGGAATTTCGTTCTAATCATCACTTTTTGCTGGATATCGGAAACTGTTATGACGGGGTGCATGTAACATTCAATACAGTTTCCTTGCCCGTAAAATCCTGCCAGCCGTATCACTACAGGCTGGACACGCTGATTCGGCCCGGACTAAACACCGTCGAGATTTGGGTAACAAACGGTTCAAGAAATGCCTTGACAGGTCAGGCTGAAAACGGAAACCCCAGAGTCAAATGGCTGGAGGGGCTTCCGGAAGAGCGGATTCCTGGAGGATTGATCGGCCCGGTGAAGTTATGGTTATGGGCTAGGGAGGATGAAACAATCACCCCCTGAATCAAGGATGTAAGAAAATGAATGAATTTGTTCATTTGCGAAGCCGGGTGATGGCACGAGGTTTGTCATTTTCCACAGACATTCCTGCGAATCGTACTAATCCCTGGCTCCATGATTCTCCCATCCCTTTCACTTTTTCCCAAAATAAGTTCATGTGTGTTGATCATTACCTGCTGGATGTATATTTCTGGCGGATGGCCGTCTATATCCGCCCATGATTCAATGGATGCGGTTGAGTATAGGGAGGCTATCTGGCTGAATGAAGCTGAGGTCAGAGCTGCCATTGGATATCCGGCTCTGGCAAAAAATGCCGGAATCCGGGGGAATGTGATCATTCAGGTTCGGATCAATAAACGGGGGACAATTGAAGGATTGACCATGGAGCGGGGCGATCATCCCCTCCTGGAAGTTGCCTGTATTGATCAGTTGCCGATTTGTCGGTTTACTCCCGCGATGAAGAATGATCAGCCTGTGGCCTCCTGGAAATCCATGATCTTTACCTTTCGATAACAGGAGGCACGGTATGGGGCCTCTCAGGTAATTGTCTTAATTTTTTTTATTCTTATAGAAATCAGTAGGTAGGGAAATCCCAATGTCAGATTTTTATATTTTTGTAGGGACCTTATCCGTGCGTCACCTCAACAACAACGTGATGAATAGAACGAAGTACTTATTTTGGGTCTGGGTGGCGATGACCTTGCTGCTACCGCCGGGTGGTTTGAATGCACAAATCACCAACTTTCCATACATTGAAGATTTTGAAAACGGCGCAGGCGGCTGGACGGCCGCATGGGTCGCACCCTCAGGGATTCCCAAGGTATCCTGGGTGCTGGCAAATCCACAGAACCCCGTGATCAACTCTGCTGCTTCCGGCACCAAGTGCTGGATTACCGGCAACAGCTCCCTGAGCAATTTCAAGTACTTTGCCAATGAGTTTTCTGCAGTTCTGAGTCCATACTTTGATTTTTCCAATCTCACGAATCCTTTTATCAGCCTGAATGTCTTTTGGGAAACCGACTTTAGCTGGGATGGTGCTGTGCTCCAGGCCACTACCGACTCTGGAGCGACCTGGGTGCGTGTGGGAAAAGCCGGAGATCCGGTGAACTGGTATAATGACAACAGCATCAACGGCAATACCTATGGTGGTCCTGGAGGACAGTTTCAGGGCTGGACTGGCAACTTCACAGGGATCGGGGCGCAGCCTTCCATCAACGGAAGCCAGGGATGGGTGAATGCCCAGCATACCCTGAATTTTCTCGCCGGAGAGCCGGATGTTCGTTTTCGCATCGCCTTTGCCTCGGATGGCTCTGGTGAGGATGACGGCATCGCCTTCGACGATGTCCTGATCACAGACCTCCCGCTCCTTGACCTCGGTTCGGATACCACGCTGTGTTTTGCCGATACATTTGTTCTGAATGCCTGCCTCCCTACCGCCTTCGATTATGAATGGAATACCTCGCAGATTGATACCTTTTGTACAAAAGTAGCTGTCAAGACAGACCAATACATCGTGAAAGTTGTGGATACTCTTGGATTCACACTTCGTGACACCATCAATGTGTTTGTGTCACCAACCAATGCTGAGATCGGGCCAGACCAGCTGATCTGTCCAGGAGATACTGTTACCCTTA
>CAZLKP010000240.1:1265-3736 GCA_964560095.1 uncultured Bacteroidia bacterium | reverse complement strand
GTGGTCACCTCGGACCAATTTGGATGTGTGGAGGAAGACTCCGTTGATATTGCTGTGGATTTTGTTCCGGTGGTGGAACTTGGGGGTGATACGCTCATTTGTAACGGCTCCACGGTGGTTCTGGACGCAGGAGCCGGAAACCCGGGAACCACGTACCAATGGAATATTCCTGGTGCAACAACACAGACCTTTTTCGTCTCTGCTCCCGGCACTTACTGGGTGGATGTAACTACAGCCGCAGGATGTACCGAGAGCGATACGGTAGATGTGATAGTCGCCCTGGCACCAGTTGTCAACCTCGGATCGGACTTTACCGCCTGCGATACCTTCGTGCTGGATGCCAATAACCCTGGCTCTTCCTTCCTCTGGTCCACCGGAGCACAAACCAAATCAATCACCACGTTCATTCCCGGTACCTATTTTGTGTCAGTGACCAATCAGTTTGGGTGCGAAGCCTTCGACACAATCACCGTTCAGTTAGGCTCTATTCCCGTGGTGAATCTCGGGGCCGACCAAGTGGTCTGTAATGGTTCTTCCGTCATCCTTGATCTCGGAAATCCCGGTGCAACATATTTCTGGTCCACAGGAGGCTCCACACAAACCATCACCGTGACGGACGGAGGCTCTTATATCGGAACGGTTACCAACGCCGACGGATGTTCCAGGTCAGATACAGTTGACGTGACCGAATCCCCCTTGTTTGTGAATCTCGGACCGGATCTCAATATCTGCGATGGTGATTCTACTTTACTGGATGCCGGGATTACTGGATCATCCTATGCGTGGTCCACTGGACAGACTACCTCCCAGATTTGGGTTACCACCGGTGGTACCTACGTGGCCGAAGCCACCGATTCTTCCGGGACATGTGTAGCCAAAGATACCATCTTGGTCAATGCCAGCCCGGACTTTATACCTGCTATTACTGTTCCGGATTCATCCATCATCTATGAGCAGGTTCAATTCGCAGATAACAGCGGAGGGAATCCAACGTCGTGGCTCTGGACCTTTGGTGACGGTAACTCCTCCACCCAGCAGAATCCCGTTTACACCTACAATGCCGTCGGTGAGTTTGATGTATGCCTCTCAGTGAGTGATGGAGTATGCATCAATAAGGTATGTGAAAAGATTTACATTGATATATTCACAGATATTGAAAATGAATGGGAGGTGTCTCTGAGGATGTCTCCCAATCCGGCCGCTTATCAGGTGAGCATTGACTTCGAAACGGTTCGCAATCACGCAGCCTCGGTAGATATTCTGGATCTGGCGGGCAGAATTGTTGCACATTATGACCTGGGGAACACCCGACAGGCACGTGTTACCATTCCGGTGTCTGAGTGGTCCGAAGGGCTATATTTTGTCAAACTGAACCTGGACAAGGCAGTGATTTACCGCAAGCTGTTCGTTCAGTAAGGAAAAAGAATCCTACTTTCACGCCGCCGGATTGTTTCGGCGGCGTTTTTATTTTGTGAAAATCGGCTACCTATGTCTTCCATGAGAAACGAAGTGCATGTCTTTGCACCAGCTTCAGTTGCCAATGTTGCCTGTGGATTTGATACCCTGGGTTTTGCCATCCAGCGACCGGGCGATGATGTAATTGTGCGTTTTGTCAGCAAGCCTGGCCTCACCATCACAACCATAACCGGCGATGAGGGCAAGCTGTCCAAAAAACCGGAAGAGAATACCGCCGGCGTTTCGGCCCTTTCTCTGATGCAGCACCTCAACGTTGTCCAGGGCATTGAAATGGAAATCCACAAAGGTATTCCCATTGGATCCGGGATAGGTTCCAGTGCCTGTAGTGCTGTCGCAGGGGCATTGGCTGTGAATGAATTGATGGGAAACCCTCTTTCCCGGCAACAACTCCTGCCATTCGCCCTTGAAGGAGAAGCCATTGCCTCCGGTGGAGACATTCATGCCGACAATGTAGGTCCCTGCCTGCTGGGCGGCATGGTCCTGGTGCGTAGCAACAAAGACCTCGATACCGTCAATATCCCGGTTCCGAAGAACCTCTTTTGTGCAGTTGTGTTGCCAGAGCTTCAGATTTTGACCACCGAAGCCAGGAATCTTCTCCGGAAAGACATTCCCATGAAGGAGGCCATCACGCAATGGGGGAATCTGGGCGGAATGGTGGCCGGTTTTATGCTGGAGGATTACGCCCTGATTGGGCGATCGCTGCATGATGTCATCGCCGAACCGTATCGGTCTGCCCTGATCCCGCATTTCTACTCAGTCAAGCAGGCAGCGCTCAAAGCAGGTGCACTGGGATGCTCTATTTCGGGTGCAGGACCGGCAGTGTTTGCCCTGTGTGAAGGTGAAGAGACGGCCTTCCAGGTGGGAATCGCCATGCAGTATGCCTTTATTGACAACGGCCTGGATTGCGAGCGATATATTTCCACCGTTAATACCCTCGGTGCCCAAAGAATCAAATAGTTGCCAACCTAAACTTCCCGCACGATGCAATTCTACTC
>CAZLKP010000240.1:0-1255 GCA_964560095.1 uncultured Bacteroidia bacterium | reverse complement strand
TCCACCAACGACCCTGCCCACCGGGTGGATCTGGCCGAAGCGGTTTTGCGCGGCCTCCCGGCTGATAATGGCCTGTATATGCCGGCAGAAATTTCTGCCCTTCCACATGAATTCTGGCAGGATGCACGCGCTCTCAGCTTTCCTGATCTGGCCTTTGTCATGACCCGGCAGATCACTCAAGGCAGCCTTAGAGACGGAGAGTTGCGCGGCATCATTGATCGTTCCTGCCGTTTTGATGCGCCACTGGTGGAGGTAGGGGATCGCCATGTGTTGGAACTTTTTCACGGTCCCACGCTGGCCTTTAAGGATTTTGGGGCATCTTTCATGGCACAACTGATGAGCTATCTCATCCGGGGCGAAGACCGCGAATTACATATTCTGGTGGCGACATCCGGTGATACAGGCGGGGCTGTGGCTGCCGGTTTTTTCAAGGCCCCGGGTATACGGGTGACCATTTTGTATCCTAAAGGGAAAGTTTCTCCCTTGCAAGAGCGTCAGCTCACAACCTGGAGACATAATATTCAGGCCGTGGAGGTCAATGGGGTGTTTGATGATTGTCAGGCCCTGGTGAAGCAGGCATTTCTAGATAAAAACCTGCGAAAAGAGGTCTGGCTAAGTTCAGCAAATTCTATCAATATTGCCCGGTTGATTCCCCAAAGTTGGTATTATGCCCGGGCGTGGCAGCAGTTGCCCAAGGAAGCAGATGCACCTGTTTTCTGCATCCCCAGCGGGAATTATGGGAACCTCACTGGTGGCGTATTTGCTTCCAGCTTGGGGTTGCCAGTCCATCGCTTTCTCGCAGCTGCCAACGCCAATGACGTTGTGCCGCGATTCCTCGCTGAGGGCAGGTATCAACCCCGTCCCTCGGTGCAGACCTACTCCAACGCCATGGATGTTGGCAACCCCAGTAATGTGACTCGCCTGCGGGATTTGTGGGGCATGAATGCGGGTGCATGGAGGCCATTCATCGAAGGAGCTTCGGTATCTGACCATGAAACCCTGCGGACCATCCGGTCGGTGCATGAGCAAACCGGGTATTGCCTGGATCCGCATGGAGCTGTGGGCTGGGCAAGTATGGATCAGCTTCGGCCTGCCTGGGAGGGGCATCCGGGGATATTGTTGGAAACCGCGCACCCGGCAAAATTTGGCGAAGTGGTCGGCCAGGCACTGAATCAGTCTGGCCCCTCAGCGCCAGAGCTGGAAGCCTTGCGCGATTTACCCACAGAAAAAATCTCTCTGGAACCAGATTATAACC
>CAZLKP010000239.1:0-7546 GCA_964560095.1 uncultured Bacteroidia bacterium | reverse complement strand
CCCGCCACGAATATAGTCCTTTTCGTCCGCCCCTAAAGTCACAATCGTCATCGTCAGGAATGAGTCCGGGCATTCATTCTAGCGTTTTTTCGTCGTAGGCTCCACCCAAGTCCAAGGATGATCCCTCCTGCGATCAGGAGGATTCCCCACCAAAGTAGAGAACTGGAACCGGAAATATGCACGGGCCCCTGATCTCCAATCAGAACAAAACCTGCCCAGAAATAGGGTCTAGTAAACACCTGATCGGCCTGGCTAAGATAGTCCAGCTTGGCTTTTCGAAGCGCCTGGCTTTTACTCAAGCCATCTTTCAGCCCCTGGTAAAACCCGGGCATCAATTCGGAGGTCGCCTGGTCAGGAACCTGCCACAGGCTAAGAACCAGACTCTTAACCCCGGCCATTCTGAATGCCCGTCCCAAATGAAACACCCCTTCACCAGCTTTCCATTCTCCCTGACCGGTGTTACAGGCACTCAGAACAACCATATCAGCCGGAAGATCCATATCTGCAATTTCCAGAGCGCTCAGAAAACCTCGACTCCCGTCTTCAGAAGGGGTGAAAAGCAAGCGGGAGAAACGCACATCTTCTCGCTCTACCAAGGCATGCATCGCCAAATGTAAGACCGAAAAGTTGGATGCTTCATTCAAAAATGCCTCTTCTGTCACTCCCCCGGTATAGACTTCCCCATTCCACAAATCTGCGATCATGCTGGCTTCTTTCACGGCTCCCGGCAATTCGTATTCGCCTGATCGCACCAGATAGGATACCCTGGAATCTTGCTCTATCAAATTCGCCAGTGCCGGTCCGGTAGTCGGGTATTTCGGTGCAAAGGAAGCCAGCCGACTGCCTGAAGCCGAGGCCTGATCCTCAAGGAGCAACCTTGACCGAACCGACAACCAATAACTCACAGCCACACGATCAATGAGGTATTCTGGTCGTTGCTGGCCCACAGGATTCGTAACCAAAGCTTCAAAAGGGAGCTCGACCAGGGGACCATCGGGCACCACCATCAAATCTGCCCCGCCGGAAGGCAAGATGGCCTCAAACGGCCCTATCAATGTTTGAAAAAACGCATGAGAGCGGGCGGCCAGTAGCGAATCAGGCCCAATATTGGGGGATCGGTAGCGATTGACTAGCCACTTCAGGTCAGCATGCCAGCGATCATTCACAGCCTGGCGATATACCAGAGAGGTATCTACAGAGAGATAAGCGGAGAACAGCGTGGTTGGGGTGTAAAAAAAGCTCAAAACGCCTGAATGATCCGGCATCAGTTTGGCCCGGACTTCTTCCAGTGGTACGAAGGGATACTGACTGTCAGACAATGCAAAAGTTGGAAACTGGTTGTTGATCGCTTCGCGCACCCGATGCAATTCACGGCTTTTCTCCACCAGGACCGATTTATTTTCATATGCCCGACTGCCAGCTTTTGGATCTCCACCGGACAACAGCTCATCTTCAAAAACCTGGGTTTCCAGCTCCACCACCTCCCGTTCGAGCTGCTCCAAGCTTCGCTTCATGGAATCGGGAATGGGCCCATGTCTTTTCCGCTGCTCAAACACCCAATCTTCCTGCAGGCTGATGGCCTTGCTTCGATCCATTAACCGGAATGCATCCGAGGCCAAACCTGGTGGTTTTTTCCTGAACAAGACCTCAAGCCTGCGCCCCTGACAGGCCTGATACACATCGTTGAACTGCTGGCTGCGCTCCAACATCGTTCGCCGCACCTGCAAGAGCAATTGCTGCGCTTTGAGGACTGCGTCTTCCGCGAGGGCGACTGGATCAATCCCCTGGGGGACATCTTCCGCCGACATCAGCAGCAGAGCATCAACACGATAGAGAAAAAATCTCGCCAGATTGAGGGACACTGACATATCCTCCGTTTCTGGTTTTTTTGACCAACCTGAACGGTTGAGCGAAAAATCCCCTTGCAGGGCATGATATCCCACCTGCCACCATTGAAGTGCTTCCATGGGCTGCTTCAGTTCCAGGCTACGCGTGACCAGTACATTGGCAGCAAATAGCACCGGAAATTGTGCCTGCTCTGAAGCGGCTTCATTCAACACCCTTGCCAGAAGTCGTTCAGATTCTTCCCATTTTCCCTGTTGGTATAAAATCCTCCCCTTCCGAATGAGCAGCATCCACTTGGACGATTCCGAAACGGGTTCACCGATTTTTTTTCCCAGATCGTAGGTTGCCAATGCGCGGTCAAGAAAGTGCAGAGCCAGGGAGTCATTCTCATTTCTGTAGTAACCAACCAGATTCCCCAGAATCGTGATCTGGTCACTATAATTGACTTTCGGATAGGCCATCCCTTCAACTGCCCGACGATAAAAGGCACGACATAAGTCGTATTTACCCTGATTGGCGTACGCACTGGCTACTTCCACGTAGGGCACCGTCAGCGCTGATCGCTGTTTTTTAGCTTCCGGGATGGTCTCCAGAATATCAATCGCCCGCCTAAAATGGGTGATGGCCTGTATCGTCTTTCCCTGAATCAGATAGATTCGCCCGAGGACCAGTAACAAACTGGCAAACATATCCGTGTCATGATAAGTCACGAGATAATCGATGCCCAGTTGGCCATATTCTACCCCCTGATCAAACCATTGATTTGTGTGAGACAGCCTTGTGAGTTGGAGATAAATTTCTCCGACAAACAAAGAATCTGTGACGGGTTGATTGAGCAGGCTGTCCACCACCGCCAGCCACTTCTGCTCTGATGCCTGGGCGTCGCCGATGTAGCTCAGGGCTTCAGCTTCCCGGCCATGCCAGGTCCAGTATTCGGTGTGAAAATCCTCCCGAAACGGTTCCATTCGTCGAGTCACAGCTCGGCATAGGGGCTGGAGATGGTCAAATGCACCAAGGGTAACAAAAAAGGAATACAGCCGCCCCCCAGCAATCACCAGGATATCCGACACATCCGCGTTTGTATTGATCGGCAAGCTGGCCCATGATTGCATCAGGACTTTTCCCCGTTCGGGGGAGAACGAACGGGGAGATTCACAGATCGCTTCAATTTGGAGGAGGAGGTCAGGCTGAGCATTCGCCCTACCACCAAAAAAGCCCATCAACATAAGTAGCAAGCCCGCTTTCATGTTGAAAGCAGACAAAAAGCGAGGGTAATACTTGTCAATCTCAGGCATAGACCTAATCCAGGAACATCATTCCTCAGAGAGGGCCACTTCCAGTTCATCGGTCATCTCGAGGTTGTGAAAAACGTTTTGGACATCGTCGTCGTCTTCGATAATGTCGATGAGCTTCAGCACCGATTTGGCGCCTTCCAAGCCCAGAGCAATGGTTGTGGTGGGGATACGCTCCAGATTTGACTCTGCATCGATATTCAACGCTTCGAGCTTTGCATTCATCGCTCCATAATCCTCGAACGCACAAGTAGCAATAAAATTTCCGTTGCCTTGATCAATATCTTCCAGGCCGACGTCCAGTAGTTCGAGGGTTACCTCTTCTTCATTCAGCTTTTCGGTGGGAAAAATAAACACGCCTTTGCGCTCGAACATGTAATCGACAGAGCCGTTTTTTCCCAGACTTCCTCCATACTTATTGAAAGCAGCGCGGATATGGGCCACTGTGCGCTTATTGTTGTCACTGAGGCATTCGACAAAAACTGCCACACCATTGGGGGCATATCCCTCAAATGTCATCTCTTCGTACGAGGTGCCATCTGCTCCGGAGCCTTTACTGACGGCTCCGTCGATTTTATCTTTGGGGACACTGGCCTTTTTGGCATTTTTGATGGCCATCCTCAATCTGGGGTTGGCATCTGGATCAGAGCCTCCCTCCTTGGTGGCCACAGCCACTTCTTTGATCAAGCGTGTAAACAGTTTGGCTCGTTTGGCATCCTGGGCACCTTTCCTGTGCTTAATATTTGCCCATTTACTATGACCTGCCATAGTTCAGATTCAATCAATATTAGGTTTTCGTACCCTTCTGCCTGCGGCAGAAACGCCTCATAAAATTACTCAAATCACGTGATCTTCCGTCCTGAAACTCAAAAAAACAGGCTCATCAGACCGGCAAGATCGGTCCATCTCGCACATCAATCAATCAGGGTCATTTGCTCTTTTCCTAGCCGCTTCATGATCTCATCTTTCTGCAACCGATAGAAGTGTTTTCGACCGGAGACTTTCTGCTGTCGGATCATCCCAATGCCGATCATGATCTTGATATACTTTTTAGCAGTTGTTCCTTTGATGTTGAGCGCCTCTTCCAGATCCACAGAATAGAATCCGGAATTGGCGTGATCAACGAGGAATTTTGGCATATCAAACACAACCTCAAAGATAGTTCCTTGTTTGTAGAGATCGTGAAACATATATCGGATTCCCAGCTCCAACTGCCGGTTTGGGGTCGTGGTTTCATCCAGGAAGAATCCCAGGCGATTCACTTCTTTGAAGGTGATGTAAGACCGCAAATTTCTATAACTGAACTCCAGGTGGTCGGCTGCCTTGGGCAAATCACCTTTGGAGATATTGATACATTTATTCAGGGTCTTATTCCGAACAGCGTTTGGCACATCTTTGAAGTCTTCCCAATCGGCACGAATGAGGTGCAGAGGATTGTTCTGATCATCCAACTCTTTAAGGAGGTTGGATGCGAGATGTATTCCAACCTGATCCTGCAATCGCTTCATGGATAATTTCAGCAGGTGGATGCTCTGATACTGGTAGTTGTAATACGTGTAGATGTTAAAATGGGAAGCCCGTTCGAAGTCGATGAAAATTTCCCGGAACCAGGCAAACATTCGCTGGCCGATTAAGGCCATCTGCTCTTCGTTGTTGAGCTCTTCAATCAGGTCAGCGACATGCTTGAAGAAATCTTTGAGGCGATCGACCATCCATGAGACACCCGGAGCGAGCAATTCATTTCTGAAATATTCATTAGCCAGGGAGAAAGCCGAAAGAATGAGGTAAAACCGACTGGCATTTTGTTGCCTATGTCCAAATTTGGCAACTTCTGTAATGGCATCGTACAATTTATCCCACTGACTGCCGGAACTGAGCACTTTGAGGTACAGGGTCATGGCCTGCATGTAATCTCTGAAATCGCGTGACTTTTTGAAAAAGGCTACGATTTCCTTCATCTCCTTTTCCGTGACATTCATTCCTGCCAGAAACTGGGTTTCAGCCTTTTGCAATCTCAGCCGAAATACCACGTCCGGGCTGTTCAGATCTTGGGCAACGGCCAGCGAGCGATCAAAGTACTGCCCGATCCTGGTCATCAGAGCTTCTTGCGCTTCACCTTCCTCCATGGAGGCTGCAGCCTGGCCATAAATCATGCCCAGCATTCCTTCCATTGTGGCCACCATGTGGGTGGACATGTAGTCCACCTCCCGACAGGAAGCGTCAAAATCTTTGGTTTCTGAAACCAGCTCAGCCAAGAGATCCCCTTCTGCCTGACCGACTTCGTACAGCCTAGCGCTGGCTTCCAAGTCAAGAGAGGTGAGAAAATTGAGGTGGGCGATAGTCTTTTGCTCTTGCCCTTCACTGGTACTCCTCATGGAGTCGATGAGGTCAGCTACAGCACCTGAATCATCAAGGTGGTGCAGCAGATACTGTCCCCAGGCATACCGGAAGGCGAGCGCCTCACCTTCATCGGCATGTTTCAATGCTTGGTCCAGCCAAATTCTCGCCTTGGCTATCTGATCTTTCCCCTCTTCATTCATGTAGGCGATGCCGAGCAAACCGCTCACGAGCGTAATCCAGGCCGAGTTTTTCGGCAAATCCGCCCAGGCAATCTGATCTACAGTTGATTCAAATGATTCGAAGGTTGTGGTGCGGGTCAGGCGCTGATAAACGGCTTCTGCCACATCCAGAAATGAATTCCACGACTGAATATCTATATAGGCTGAATCAGCATTCTGCACACCCTGCAGCCTGTGTCGAACCAATTGCAGGGTGTCTTCAAATCCCTTGTCTAATCTTAACAGCTGAAAAACCAGGAATTGCCTGGCTGAAAAATCGATGTATTCGGCAGAATTCTGAACCTGAAGCGATCCCGATTGTAATTCCTGAGTGATGAAATCCCTAAAACGGGAGTAATCAGAAATATCAAATTTTTGGACTATCTCACGATAGAATGGGGGTAGTTGTCTGTTTTGTCCGAAACGGCTTAGCTCTCCAATAAAATGGAGAGATGCGATGTGATGGTTCATGTTTGAAATAGATTTGTGGCACTTTTGCCGGGAATCTACATGTCTTCTATTTTGTGGCCAAATGTGCTAACAAATAGTCATCTTAACCAATTGGTCTGCTATCGTTGAAGCCTGCGTGAAATCCCAGCATAAGAGCGAAAGTACAAGATTTCACTGGTTTTGATCTGATCGATCTAAAAAAATTTCATTGCCTGAATGCCTAGGGACGGCAATTCCGGAAACTCTACATAGGTTACAGACAGTAACCTATGTAGAAAGGAGGTCAAGGCATCAAAGCTCTGATAAACACCATTTTCCCACTGTGATCCTGAACAATTCACCTAAAAGTAGAGGGAAAAAAGCAAAAGGGCACTCAATCATCATTATGTGGACAACAAATAAAGTAACTAAATTTTGCCACGGCGCAAAATATATAGCCGGGAATTCTTCCCTATTTTTTTACCAGTTTAAGTTTTCGTAAGGCAAAGATTTTTCAATCCACACCACTTCCACCTGATCTGCCTGAAAATAGGCTGCATGGCCATCAAACTCGCTGTGAGCGGGCCCAAGGGTCACCTGAGAAATTCCACAGGAATCCACATCCCCTGCATAGCGAAAAATAAAATCTGTCAAAAATCCTCCATTCTGATCCATGTAGGCATAAAATTTTCCATTCCTGACAGCAGACACCCCATGGTGAAAAGACCGGGCATCATCGAGGGTCGGAGAGATCCGGAATTTACCGGAAGGGGTGACGTAGCCCCACTTACCGCCTCTCCTTCTGGCGGCACGTAGCAACATACCGGGATAACTGTATTGCTCTTCACTCGCTTCACTTCCAACCAAAACCGGACACAACAGCCCTTCTCCAAAGTGTCCTACCATATCAAACTGTGGTTCCGGTAGTGTGCGCACACCGGAGGTGTCCATGAAGCCGAAACGCAGCAATTGATCACCTCCTTCAGGCACCCCTTTAAAATCTGCCATGATCGCAGCATAGCCCTGGTAGAAGTTAGACACGACCCGATATTCTGGAAAAACCCGGCGTCCGAGGGTATCAAGAACCATCCAATCCAGGTTCTCATCGACTACCAGCGCATGCCCTTCACGAAAATCTGCCGGATATAGCATTTGCGGTCGCACCACAAACTCTCCTGTCTTGTCTATGTACCCCCATCTTTTGTTGACTAATACATTGGCCAGCCCTTCATGAAACCCTCTGGCTGCACTGACTACTGGCATATTTCCCCATTCGGGAGACAGCACCTCTGCTCCTGTACGATCGATATACATCCAGACCTCATCCTTAAGAACGGGGGCCCAGCCCTCTGAAAAAACATACGCATCATGCCGGGTTAGGCCGAGATCCTCGGGCACGTACGGTGGAGCTGACTGTGGCGG
>CAZLKP010000238.1:4227-7551 GCA_964560095.1 uncultured Bacteroidia bacterium | reverse complement strand
CTCGACTACTCCTCCTATGTGGGCCGAATTGCCATTGGTCGATTGTTTCAGGGGAGCCTGACGGAAAACCAGCAGATTGCCCTGATCAAGCGCGACGGTGAGCAGGTCAATAGCCGGATCAAAGAGATCATGACATTCGAAGGGTTGGGGAAACAGAAAGTTGAATCGGCTCATGCCGGCGAAATCGTCGCTCTGGTAGGCCTAGAAGGCTTTGACATCGGTGATACAGTCACCGACCCGGAAAGCCCCGCTTCCATGCCGCCCATCAAGATTGATGAACCCACGATGAGCATGCGCTTCACCATCAACGACTCCCCCTTCTTTGGCCGCGAAGGAAAATACGTCACTTCCCGCCACCTGCGCGATCGCCTTCATGCTGAGCTGGAACGAAATCTCGCCCTTCGGGTGGACCCGACAGAATCTGCCGACTCCCATAATGTCTTTGGCCGGGGCGTCCTTCACCTGTCCATTCTCATCGAGACCATGCGACGCGAAGGCTACGAGCTCCAGGTAGGCCAGCCACAGGTAATCGTGAAAGAGATTGACGGAAGGAAACACGAGCCGGTGGAAGAACTGAATATCGATTTGCCTGAGCCTTTGTCCGGGAAAGCCATTGACCTGATCACCCAGAGAAAAGGAGAGTTGGTCAATATGGAACTCCGCGGCGAACGTGCTCACATGGTGTTTCACATTCCATCCAGAGGCATCATTGGCCTGCGATCTGATCTGCTCACCCAGACGCAGGGTGAGGCGGTGATGGCCCACCGCTTTTTGGAGTTTCAGCCATGGAAAGGCGAAATCGCTAGACGAAACCAGGGGTCTCTTATTGCTCATGAGCCAGGATCGACCTTTGCTTACGCCTTGGATAAACTCCAAGATCGTGGCAAGTTTTTCATTGAGCCACAAGAGGAAGTGTATGAAGGCCAGGTTATCGGGGAGAATAACCGGGCGGTGGACCTGATCGTGAACGTGACCAAATCCAAAAAGCTCACCAATATGCGGGCCTCAGGTTCCGACGATAAGGCTAGATTGGCGCCGCCCATCAAATTTACCCTTGAAGAAGCCCTCGAATACATCCAGGAAGATGAGTATGTGGAAGTAACGCCACAGTCCATTCGACTGAGAAAAATTCACCTCAAAGAACACGAACGGAAGAGAAAATAAGGGAATAGAGGAACAGGGAAACAGAAGAATCACCCCCTGCAGCTTGAGGTTGTGTTGAGGCGAGGCGGAAGAGAGGGTGAACGGAGGAACAGTGAACAGAAGAAGTTGGTGGAGCTTAACCGGAATGATGCCTGGCCGAACGGGCTTACCCCTTCGGCAAAGGTGTTGGGGGCTGGAAATCTATTTGGGGCTGTATGTTGGTTTGGCGGAAACAAATCCAACACTTCCGGACTTTGCTTCGTAATAAATATATGAAGACCGGTCTTGAGCTACCGGGATAAAATCTCTTATCTTTACTCCTGAGAAAAAGCCAGAGTCCTATGCAGGATGCAATGATTAAAGTTTCAGATACTGCCGCTGCTCACGTCGAATCTCTTCGTGAAGAAGGTGGCTTTAGTAATGAGTATGGAATTCGTGTGAGTGTGGACGGCGGAGGCTGTTCCGGACTAATGTACAATTTGCAGTTTGATGATCAGGAGCAGCCAGGTGATCAGATAGTTGAGCACAATGGTATCCGCATTTATGTGCCGATAAAGAGCCTGCTTTACCTCGTTGGCACGGAGTTGGATTACACAGGAGGCCTTCATGGGAAAGGCTTTCACTTTTCCAATCCCAATGCATCCCGAACCTGTGCCTGTGGGGAAAGTTTTTCAGTCTGATCAGGCAATCTCTTCCTGATAGTCTTCTGCGGACAGCAGTTCAGAAGTGTCTGCACCATCTGCCATCCTGATTTTAATCATCCACCCGTCTCCATATGGATCTGAGTTGACTAGCTCCGGCTGATCAGTCAGGGCCCCATTGGTTTCGATCACTGTACCAGCAACCGGCATAAATAGGTCTGATACCGTTTTTACTGCTTCCACAGTCCCAAAGACTTCACTTCCTTCTATTTCTTCGTCCAGGGTTTCAATCTCCACATAGACAATGTCCCCAAGTTGTTCCTGTGCAAAGTCAGTGATGCCAACTGTAGCAATCCCATCTTCGATTTTGATCCATTCGTGGTCTTTGGTGTACTGAAGTTCTTGGGGAAAGTTCATTGTGTTAATATGTGATGATGGCTAATACTTAAAAAACGAAATCTACGAAGAATTTCGGCTGCGACCAGAAGAATATTGAAGGAGCTGTTCCGCTTGTTGGATAAATCGCTGAATATTGACATCCAGTATCGCTTCTCGTTCCACCCATTCCCGGTTGGCCTTTGAAACTCTTATTATCCATGACTTCGGTTGGGTCAAAATGTTTGCCATTGACCGGGATAACTGATCAGCTGTGAAAGGCCTGACCACAACCCCGTGCTTGCCATCCGCCATCACTTCTCTGGTCGCAGGCGTGTCGTTGACCACCGGCAAAGCACCAATATACCTGCCTTCGCTTAAGGCATTGGAATATCCGTCATACACCGGGGCCGAAACAAAAACATCGGTGAGACTCCAGAGTCGGCACATCTCTTCCCGGTCAATCGCCGTCCGGACCAATGAAAACTGTGGATATGTCTCCTCCAATCTCCTGGCCTGCTTGTCCAACTTTTCAGGCACTGCATAACCGGCACTCAACATAATCATGCGTGTGTCCGCATACATCCCTGAGGCGAGCAACTGCTCCATTGCATCCAGAATAATGTCGCCCTGATAGATAGGCTTGATCCCGCGGGGACTTAGCAAAAGCGTCTGACCGGGTTCAATGCGGTATTTATGCCGAATGTCATCTTCTTCCTGATCGGAAATCTCAAATAAGTCAGGCTCCACGCCCCAGCGGTTCAATCCGGATTTATGTTCAGGTAGGCCGAACCAATCTCTCACCGCATGGACCAGAACCCAATTGTCGCCCGTCACGAAATCAGAAGCCTTGAGTGCCCGGGCCACCTCCCGGCGAAACAACCATTGTTTCAGCGGATACTGAATGCGCTCTGTCAGGTTCATGGATCCGGCGGAGGTGCGGGTCCAGAGGCGATCCCGGGCGATGCCCTCTTCTCCTGCCGGAGGATATTCCAGAATATCGGATCCCATCGCAATGGACATCAAAGGATGAACTCCTGCGCGCGCTGCCCATACACCGAATGGCGTTACATTGATTGGATTGACGATATCGACATGGTGTTCCAGCAACGCTTTTCGCAGGCGAGCGCCTGTAGCGAGGTAGCTGAAGTACGTCAGTCGGCCC
>CAZLKP010000238.1:0-4217 GCA_964560095.1 uncultured Bacteroidia bacterium | reverse complement strand
CCGAAACGTCAGCCGAGGTTCAATATACACACAGGGTGTGCCTGGTAGCTGATACCGGGAGAGACTAAAAACCGTTACCCGGTGGCCCTGATCCTGGAGGGCACGGACCCATTTTCGGGTGTGAAAGCTATCGGGCTCAGCTACAACTGCGAAGTGCATGGGGCAAACTCCGAAAAAAGACCGACTCTTAGAAATTTTTGCCGACAGAGATCATCAACATCGGATTTGTGAGGGTTTGATCATCAATTCCCCAGGCCAGATCACCACGAAGAGAATAGCTGAGAATGTTCATGCGCAAACCCGTACCGATTCCCATGAGGAATGGACTCTTGAGGGTCTGGAGGCGAATGGTCACATTACCGGAGGTAATGATGCGCGTGTCGGTGGGCTTTTTCTGATTGAAAGGATTTCCTTCTGTCCACACGGCTCCTACATCAATAAATGGAATAAACTCAAAATTGTATAGAGAATTGGAGTTAAGCCCATGTCGAAGCAAGCGGGAAATCGGAATCCGAACCTCAAAGTTTCCAACCAGGTACCTGGATCCATCCCGGGTGACTGGCCGGAACCCTCGCACCTGGGTAATGAATTGCTGATACATGAAGCTGTGTAAGCTTGTGTCCACGGAGTTGGCCGCCACAGAGTTGAGCTCTGTGTTATCTAGCGCAAACAGTAACAACTGATCCTCTACCCCGCCGAGGTAATTTTGCTGCACGGTATTGGGGAAGGTGAATGACGCCCCGATTCGACTGGCGAGAGTGATCTTTTCGTACAAAGGTGTATAAGCAGACACTTCCCCTGTGATCCTGTGAAAGGCAAATTGCTGCTGATCAACCGAGTAATAACTGCCCCAATTGACAAATCCCTCATAACCACCGTAACGGAAATTCTCCTGATAATCCACATCCTGATATGTCAGAGTGGCACCGGCATGAAGGAGATGGTCTTTTGCATCCAGCAATTCAGCGCGGCGCACCTGCTGGTCGAAGCGATTGAGATTGTGATATCCAACCTTCAGATCAAGCGCAGCTCTTGTCGAAAAAGGAAAAATCAGACCACCACTGACCCGTGTCCTGTGATATTTGAACAGAAGCGAGTCGGAGACCACCTGAGTCTGGTGCCGAAATTGGCGACTCATGAAATTTGCCTCACCATACCAATCGATTCTTCCGGGCTTGTAAGTATATCGTAGATGGTAGAAAGAATTGTTGATAAAAGGCTGAACGGATACTTCCAGATTATGGCGTTCGAGGACATCTGTAAAGCCTAGCCCCAGATTCAGGCCTACACCGGCCAATGGATCATAGGCAAAGCCCAGATTCAGGTAATCGGCAGTAAATCCACTTCCCGCCCTGGAGGCAGGGGAAAGATCAATGTCGGCCAGATCAGGCACTTTCTGGGTGCGGCGATTGGTGGTGCTGGTTGACCATCTCCTGGGCTGTGTAGGAGAATTTGAAGCGTTGGTTTCGGTTCTGCTGGGCCGTTGAATGTCGTAAGGCTGATCTTCTTCGTCGAAAATGTAATAGCGAACAGGTTCTTCCTCTTCTTCTTCGGCTTGCTGAGGTTCGGGTTCGGGCTCACGGGTTTCCTCCTCCTGTTCAGCATTCGCGAGCGCTTGTTCCCGCTGTCTGACAGCGATCTCAGCCTCTTGTGCACGCCTTTTTTTCCGTTCTCTAGCCTGAAATGCTGCAATGTATTCCAGACGCAGCAGGGTAAGCTCAGGTGTGGGTGGAGCAGTCAGTAGATCGGTTTCTACCCGATACAGCTTCATCTTGCCACCGTAAGGTGCAGCCATCACGATTGACTCTTCATCGCCAGACCAGGCCGCAATCCCGATATCAATATTCGTAACTGCTTCCTGCTCCCGAAGAAAAATATTCATCACGTGAAGGTTCCAGATCCCGGACTCATCGGTCAGGTATTTGATCTGAAAACTGGAAATAGCCATCGGGTTCCGCTCATTGGTGAAGGAGGTCTGGGTCAATCTTTCCAACTTTCCGCCTTCACTCCGGTCAATGGCATAGATATCGAAAAGAGATTCTGTCAGTTCCCAGGGAGCACGGTTCTGTTTGAGATTCGAGGTGTCGCGGTTGCTGGCAAAAAAAATACGCTGATCGTCCAAGCTCCAGGCTGGGTCGCGCTCGTCAAACACATCATTGGTAACGGCATTGAAATCGGCCTCGCCTGCCCGGGTCGTAAACAAGTCAATCTGACCATCGTGAAGAATCGTGGCTGCCAGGCTGGCCTTGTCATGCGACCAGGCCAGGTCCAGAATATCCTGATAGCTGCCGCGCAGAGAGCGATCTCTCACCTTTCCCGTTTCTGTATTGAGATACACCAGATACTTGCGATGTTTCGATTCATGCAGCACAGTGGCCAATTCATCTCCACCAGGTGACCAGGCCAGTGGCAGTTGCCGGAAAGAGATGTGAGATGCCTGTGCAGACCGGGTCCCCATCTGTAGGCCGGTCGCTTCCCAGTTCCTGTCGGCTGTGTGGTAGATGTATAGCCTGAAAGCTCCTTCCTGGTGAAACCAGGCAGCGATTTGCCCGGTCGGACCATGCCAGGCAAAGGTGGAGAGGGTCATGTCGCCAGGGAAGGGAATATCCATGACGTCATTCCACTCTGAGAGGTCCACCCGGCGATTTCTTTGGGTATCTGCGCGGGTCATGATGTAATCGCGCCATCTTGTTGTCAGGGTGTTAAGGGTAATCCCCAGAACAGACACGATTCCTGATTCCACGGAATTGGAAATATTGACCAGATACACAATCTCTGATAGCTTTTGCTCTCCATATTCGTGGGCAATGAAATACCAGATTGACTTTCTGACAGTTCTGTTAAGTTCCCCTTCGCCTTCCATGGCCATATCCAGCAGATCCGTAGAAGCCAGCGTATTCACCCACATTTCATCGCGAAAGGTCCAGCCTTCAGAGACATATTCTTTCAGGCCATCCCGAAACCAGACCGCGTTGTGAAGCAACAGCTGCATCTGAATCGAACTCCCCACGCGGTTTCCATAGGCAAATTCATTCATCAGAAATTTCGTCACTTCTTTTTTGATCTCGTCATAGAGCCCCGGAGTTGTTCCTGGATGCACAATCACTCCTCTGTTGGTTGGCAGGCGAAACAGACCCGGCCCCGACTCTTCGATCCTGAGGGACAGGTTGCTGGTGACCAGATCGACAGGCGAAGAGAAATACACCAGCGAATAGCGTCCTTCCGGGCGAACATCGAAGAGCATCAGGACCTCGTACCTAGCCTTTTCAGCCAGCTTGGCTACCAACTCAGCTGATGTTTCATCGACGGGCTGGTGATACACGTCAAAATGCTCCGAAGAGACAACCTGCCAGTTGCTTGCCTGAGCTCTGGGTTGAAATTGGGCCACCGCCACAAGCGGCAGTATCATCAGTGAGATGAGAAGTGATCGCAATTGCATTGCTGGAGTGGTTTTGCTGAAAGGTGTTCGACTCAACAAGGACCGAGAGCCTCCCTTATTAAAACGAAAGATGCGGCCTTCTGGTTTTAGAATAGAATGATACGTATAATCTTGAGAGCCTGCACATTCATTTTCCACAAATCTAACGGCTTTTGCGAAAAGCTTTGAAGCGGGAAATATTCACCTCCTCAGGCAATTCCACCGGCTTTCCCGTTAGGAGGTCGGCCATCAGGCTACTGGCCCATGGAGCTGCCAGCATGCCTTTGGTCCCGAATCCTGTGAGGGTAAATAAGCGTGAAAACCGGGGATGCCCTCCCATGATGGGGCGGCGATTGGGGCTTGTAGGGCGAATACCCGCCCGATGGTCCAGCACCTCATACGGCACCTTGAGTACCTTGTCCAGATGCGCCAGGATCTGAGCCTTGCCTCCCACGGATGGGCCAGTGGATTCGAAATGATTCTCGTAGGTGGAACCTACCACCCAGGTATCCCCTTCCCGGGGCACGAGATACACTTTTCGTGTGACCGCAAACGGCAACTTCCCCAGGCCCCTGGCCCGAATGTCTAGGACCTCGCCTTTATTGGGCTTGACGGGGAGAGCTGTAAACCAGGGATTTTGGCGAATTTGGTATCCTTCGCAACAAACGATCGCATCCGCCTGAATATACAGGTCTTTCCACCGGAGTTCACCGGTTTCCAGAGCCATCTGATCATAGGGGATTTCCCCTGTGATGATGTTTCCTCCATGACGACGAATGGTCTGATGAAGATGGCCAAT
>CAZLKP010000237.1:6870-7589 GCA_964560095.1 uncultured Bacteroidia bacterium | reverse complement strand
TAGGCAGCTTCGAGATCGACGCTGCAGGTATTGGCGAGTTCGAGCAGATAGCTGAGTATGTCGGCAAATTCTTCTTCCAACTCAGGTTGCGAGCGATCCGTTTGCTCCTGGTAGAGTTGTTCGCGATTGCGGATCGCTTTGGCGAGTTCACCGATCTCTTCGGTGAAGAGCAGCCAGGTTTGATAAATGGGCGTATCTCCCCAGCCACGGGCGACGCAAATGTCGTGCTGATATTGCTGGAGCTGGGGGAGGGTGGGGGAATCGGGGATAGAAGGGGGGATGGACATGGTGGGTCGAATTGGGGGGTCGAATCCTAAACTAGGTTGACAGTTGAACTTAGTAAGAACTGGAATAAGTTGTCAAATAACTTATGTCCTAAAATAGCTTGACAGAAAATTAGGCCGATAGAATGGATCATGATCAGGCAGTGGCAGAATTTTGTTGTGAATGCTGTCGTACATGTGAGAAACCAGCTTCTCATGGGTCATGTCTGCGATGACTTTTTGTGCAAGATCAGGACGTTCAACATTCCCGATAAAGAGGGTATCACCGGTAAAGAGCGCTTGCTCCTTGCCTTCTTCATCAATGAGCAGATAGCAGGACGATTCCATGGCGTGGCCCGGGGTATGGATCAACCGGATGGTCACATTCCCAACGGTGAATTCCTGGTTGTCTTCTGCGATCAGGGCATCAAAACCGGTCGCCATGGAAGTAGGCCC
>CAZLKP010000237.1:3281-6860 GCA_964560095.1 uncultured Bacteroidia bacterium | reverse complement strand
CAAATACGATGGTGGCAGCGATCCTGGCTGCCAAGTCCTGGTAGCCAGACACAGAGTCCGCATGAAAGTAAGTGTGTCACAAAGGCCACAAAGGACATCTGCAATCTTGTCACGCCTCTCGTTTCTCTGTTTTCGACTCCCTTACTGAATCATCTTTTCCTTCTCCGTATTCACAAACAGCATATTCCCCAGTTCTTCATAGCCATTGAAAACGGCATGAAAATCTTCTTTCACCGCTCCGCGTCTGAAGCCCAGGACCGTAAGGTCGGCATCGCCGGAGGTACTGTTGATGATGCTCTTGATGCTGTTATCTTCTTTCCTGGCGATGACTTCCACGTTATTGGGGGAAATGGCCAGTCGGCCGGCGGCAATGAGCTGGAGTAATTTTTGTTTCTGCTCTGCTGCCTTCGCCTCCGGATACACCGCAAAAATTTTGATTTCTGCCCCTTTCCAGTCGGGATGCCCCAGAATGATGTAGGCCAGCAGAATCATAAGGTTGCCGTTTACGAAATCGGCAGAACTCAGCCAGATATGCACTTCAGAATGGTAGCCAAATCCTTTTTCAGTACTTCGAAGCACGCAGATGTCAAAGTCAGCAGCTGAGAGCACGCCCATGTGATCTGCCATTTGTTTCACTTCATCCACATTATTTCGGGAGAATTCGAACAGGATGATGTTGTTGTCACGGCCGGAAACACCGGGCATCTGCAGGGTTTGCGTGAGGCCGGTGGCATAGTCAGGGGCAATCAATGTATCTACGAAAACCCTACTGTTACTCACTTTGGTTCGATGAAGAAGCCGATCGTGCACCTGATTACTGAGGGCTAGATTATCCCGGGAATAAGTTCCCTTCAGGAAGTGAACATAGGTACCAAATCCGTATTTGTGGGAAATAAACCGCACCACGTCAAAGGCTCCCTGGCGCTCAAATGATTTTTCGGTAATACAAATCACACTGGGAGCCCAATATTCCACTTCACTTTCCTGCTGTACCCCCGCTTGTTGAAGCACGACCCGTAGCCACCGGCTGGACTGAAAAATGACGCCCTGGAAAATCCGGGCCATCCCGGCGGCATTGGTGGAGCTGCGGTTGAGCCAGAAGTAAATTCCCACCATCATCAGAAGCGCGCCAATGGCGTAGGGGGTATCCATCTGAAACATCAGCCAGATACAGAGAATCGCACCGGGCAAAGAGACATACCACTTCGACTGGAAGGTGGGCCGATAGGCAGGGTTGGCACTGGCATGTTCCAGAAAGGAGATCAAACAAATGGCCCCATAAGTCACCATGAAAAACATGGAGATGATCCGGGCCACAGAATCGACATCTCCCATCAGAACAAAGGCAAAAGCAATCACCGACGACAGGATGGTTGCGTTATAAGGCTTGTTGTCTTTGGGCCGAATTTGGGCTAGCCAGCTATTGGCAAAATTATTGGGCAACACCTTGTCGCCACCCAATACCTGCAGGGTTTTCGGTGCGACCAGGATTGAGCCCAAGGCCGAAGAAACCGCTGCTGCTGCCAGGCCAATCGGAATGATCGGCGACCAGATGGCGATATCGCTCATCACCAGGCGATCTTTGTTGGCCAGGGCTTCTGGTGGAAGGGAAGCAGCCATTTTGAAAGCCACCAGCATATAGATGATCATGCCGGTAAAGGTGGCCAGAATGGTGCCCAGCGGAATTGCCTTCCCGGGATCTTTGAGATCACCCGAGAGCCTCAGACCAGCTATAATGCCCGTGAAAGCAGGAAAAATGATGGTGAAAACGTAGAAAAATGTCTCTTTCGGCACATTTCCCAGCCCATACTTTTCCATATCTTCCGGACTCACGTTGTTGGGGGCGTAAGATCGGGTAAACAGGTTGCTGTTTTCGGCCCAGCTGGTATCGCCACCCGGAGCGCCGCCCATGAAAAACAGGACAAGTGACACACCGATAATCGCAGCGACCAGATACAACAAATTCATTCCGAAATTGGCTTTCCTCCTCATCACCAGCACAGAGATGAGGATCATCGACGGGACAGAGACCAGCCGGTAGTTAAAATGCTCGATGGAATACCCAAATTCCATCTCGATCCATTCAAAAATCGGACCTGTGGATTGTGCAAAGGCAATCACATAAAACGCCACCGAAATGGCCTGTGAAAAATACAGGACGATGCCGATGGAGCCACCGATGTTAAGCCCGAAGGATCGCGAGATGATGTAGTAGGCGCCGCCGCCTTCCACCCGCTGGTTGGTCGCGATCTCTGCAATCGCCAGAGAAGTCGGGATGGTCACCAAATGACCAACGACCACGATCACGAGTGTGAGCCCAAGGCCCACCTGCCCCACAGCCCAGCCAAAACGGAGGAACAGGATGGCCCCCAGAATCGTGGAAATCGAGGCGAGGAATACCTGCAGGGTGCCAAATTTTTTCTCCGATTGAATGGATGACATAAAGAAGTTAGCTGGTTTCGGAATTCGCTGTAATATAATTAATGATGCCGATCAGCGTGAGAGAGGGTTAGTATTTCAAGGTGTCTTCGGTTTTTATCCAGGCCTCGAAGGGGTGCATTCGTTCTTCGCTGCAACCCTGAATCATGCTGATGCTTCGCTCTGGCCCCGGCAAGGATAGCTCCCGATAAATGTACCCATCATCAAACCCGGCTCGGGAAGCATCTTCCTGATTCGCTGCATAATACACGCGGTCCGGCCTGGCCCAGTAAATCGCTCCCAGACACATAGGGCAGGGCTCGCAACTGGTATAAATCTCACAGCCGTCGAGCTGGAAGGTGCCCAGATGGTGGCAGGCATCCCGGATTGCCATCACCTCAGCATGGGCTGTAGGGTCATTATTGGCGGTGACGCAATTTACCCCACGACCAACAATTGTACCGTCTTTCACTACAATCGCACCAAATGGTCCGCCCCCATTTCGTACATTATCCTCGGCCATGCGTATGGCTTCCAGGAGAAATGTCGTTGATTGTTTGTCCATCGGGGCTAAGTTATCATTTGTTCCGGAATTGAGACACGTGAAGCCCACATACATGCCACATTCCAAGCCATTGTTTTTCTTCTATCTGCCGTTCGGTAGGAGTCGGTTCCGTGATCTCTGTGAATACTTCCGTGTCCCTCTGTGGTTATCTCTTCTTCTACTTGCCCCTCTCACGATCACTGCCCAACAGACTCCTGCCCGCTTTGACACGCTGGTCTCTCTGGTGCAGGAACAGGTCCATGCCGAGGTGATGGATGACATGGGACTAACAGGCAAAAGCGTCAAAATCGCCATCCTGGATGCCGGGTTCAAACACGCCGACAGGCATCCGGCGCTGGCGCATCTTTACAGAAACGATCAGGTGCTTAGGACCTGGGATTTTGTTAAGGATCGGGAGAATGTGTACACCCATTCCAACCACGGCACCCAAGTGCTAAGCGCATTGGCCGGAAGATCGGGGGACCGGATATTGGGATTTGCCCAGGATGCCAGCTTTTATCTGTTCAGGACCGAGCATGAGCGAAAAGAATTTGTGGAAGAAGAGGGATTCTGGATCGAAGCTCTCCACCTGGCGGACTCCCTGGGAATTGACATTC
>CAZLKP010000237.1:1337-3271 GCA_964560095.1 uncultured Bacteroidia bacterium | reverse complement strand
TCGACATCATCTGAGGTTATCATGACCTCCCCATGGGAATTGACATTCTGGTGTCTAACGTCAATTTCACCTATGCCCGCTACAATCTGGCGGATATGAATGGCAAGCGCGTTTCGGTGAGCATCGCTGCTGAGGCAGCTGCACAGAATGGCATGTTACTGATCGTGGCGATGGGAAACGAAGGCGACTCGGACTGGCGCTACATGGGGGCGCCAGCAGATGCCCCTTCGGTGCTTTCCGTCGGAGGCAGTATGCCCAGCCTGCGCATGCATATTCCTTTCGCCTCTGTCGGTCCCAATGCCATCGGGCAGATGAAACCGGAGATCTCGGCCCCTGCGTACATGCTGGGCCCCAGGGGAAAAAAGAAATACATCGAAACGGTAGGTACCTCCTTCGCAGCCCCCCTCGTCGCAGGCATTGCCGCCTGTATCATGGAGAAACATCCTGAGTGGACAAGCCACGAAGTCTATGACGAAGTCTGCCGTCTTGGGCATCTGTATCCTTACTTCGACTACGATTTGGGCTATGGCGTGCCAGATCTCCGCAAGCTTAACCCGGATTTCGAACCAGTGGATAGCAGCACTTTTCAGGTGTTTTTTGTCGCAGATACGGTATTTGTGGTCATTGACTCAGCAGTGGTCAGCGACAGCAGCGGACATCCACTCGGCCGAATGCTCCATTATCATCTGGAAAGCTCAGACGGGCCGCTGGCAGCCTACGAAGCCGTGCGTATTCCCCCAGGCCAAAATGCCTATTTTTTCCTGCGCCGCCGCCGCTCCCGCGGTATCCTCCGCATCTGGTATGCGGGCTATTTGTGGGAGGAGCGGATGGAGATGATTGAGTAAAGATAGAGGGATAACGGGATGCGGGACCAGCAGAGCTCCCGGGTAAAGGAATGAGGACTCATGACTGGGTGGGCTAAATGAATAGGTTGAGACAATGTCAGCGCTTAGCCTGGCTGTTCAAAGGCCGCCTTCATCTCGCGCACCCAATCCTCCCGGGTGTGGTAGGCTGCACAGTCATGGCTTCCGGTTCGTGGAAGGACCTTCTCCGCCGCAGATCCATGGATTTCTTTCACGCTTGTGTAAGCGAGGATATCTTTGGCATTTGCTGGACCGATGCCTGCCCCTGCCAGGATCGTGATCCGGTCTCCGGCTTGCTGGACGAGTTGTTTCAACACGCCACGGCCTTCCCAGGCAGTGGGGGCAAGGCCGGAGGTCAGGATGCGGGGAATATTTGACACAATGAGTTGTTCCAGCGAAACAAGTGGATCGGAAACCTGATCAAAGGCCCGGTGAAAAGTGATGTCCATGCCGGTGGCTACCTGGGAAAGGTCGTTGAGTACATCGGTGTCGATCGTTTGTCCATGAAGGCATCCCAGTACGATGCCCCTGACTCCCATCGACTGGAATTCCCGTATCTGCGTTTTCATGAGCTGAATCTCTGCTGCGGTGTAGCAGAAATCGCCGGGCCGTGGTCGCACCATGGCCATAAGGGGGATGTTACTCTCTGATTGAATGGCGGGGATTAGGGCCATATCGGGCGTAAGACCATCCAGATACAGATCGCTACACACTTCCAGGCGGTCGGCACCGCCACGGATGGCAGCCCAGGCAGATTCGAGGTTGTCGATGCAGATTTCGAGCAGCATAAAAGCAAATTACCGTTCCCGGAACAATTCTCCCCAATGTCCCCGGAGTGTCGGTTTGTTCATTTCCTCCCTTACCCAATCCAGAAACTGCACCCGATCGATCAGGTAGGCGCCCAGACTGGCCAGATGATCGGTGTATACCTGACAGTCGATCAGGGAAAATCCCTGTTGATCCAGCTGATATGCCAGGGAGAGAAAGGCAGCTTTGCTGGCATTGCTGACCCGGGTAAACATGCTTTCCCCAAAAAATGCGCCGCCAAGCGAGACGCCATATAAGCCCCCC
>CAZLKP010000237.1:0-1327 GCA_964560095.1 uncultured Bacteroidia bacterium | reverse complement strand
GCTTCCACCGAATGGGCAAAGCCATATCGATGTAAATCGACATAAGCGGCTTTCATCTCCTCGGTGATCCAGGTTCCTCTCTGGCCTTTTCGGGGAATCCTGCCACAGGCATCAATGACCTCGGCGAATGCCTGGTCGTAGGTGATTCGGAAAGTCTCCCGGCGCATCACCTGCTTCATACTTTTGGAGATTTTGGCCTCAGTGGGCCGCATCACAAACCGGGGATCCGGCGACCACCACATGATGGGCTCACAATGGCTGTACCAGGGAAAAATACCCTGCTGATAGGCCAGGAGCAGGCGGTCCGGACTCAAATCACCACCAATGGCCAGCAGCCCATCGGATTCTGCATCACTGGGCTGAGGGAAAATAAGTTTGTCAGATAGCTGATACACCGGCATGGGATGTTCAGGCCAGTTCTTCGACAGTGGCACCTATACCGCGATCGACAAGGGCTTCCCGCATAGGGGAGAGCTTCTTCAGGGAACCTGTCTTGACGGCATATTTCCCTTTGTAGTGAATGATCATGGCGCATTGTTCAGCTTGTGGGCGGGTGTGACCACAGATTTCCACGAGTGATTCGATCACCCAGTCAAAGGTGTTGATGTTGTCATTCCAGACAATCAGGCTCACAGGATCGTCAATATCAATCCGCTCCAGTACCTGCTCCAGCTCTCTCGTCAAGGTGTGATTCCTGATAAACATGTTCGGTTGCTAAAAAAATGTGCTTCTACGGTACAAATATAACTGTTTTTTGGGAATCGGGGAAGAAACACTGTTTCAGGACTGCTTCGGGCAATAGGGGAGGAGAGTGGGAAAAATGAATGCGAGGTGACAGAAATAAAGATCTTGCTTCAGTCCAGAGGGAATTAGCCACATGAATTTTTGGCGCCCCACTTCATTTCCCTAAATTTCGACTCCTCATCTCCAATTCCCAACTAGCCATGCCTCATTTACTCTTTCTGATCATCCTGTTGTTGCCGATGCAGAATGCCTTTTCCTGGGGATTTTGGGCGCATCAACGCATCAATCGTCTGGCTGTTTTTACCCTGCCGCCGGAGATGCTGGTGCTGTATAAGACCCACCTGGACTATCTCACCGATCATGCCGTTGATCCGGATAAACGTCGCTATGCGGTGGACGGTGAGGCTGCCCGACACTACATTGACATGGATCACTTTGGAGAATATCCGTTTTCGGACCTCCCCCGGGATTGGGAGGCTGCGGTAGCGAAATACTCGGAGGATTCGTTGCAGGCGTTTGGCATTCTTCCCTATCAGCTTCCCTGGCGGGTGTTTCAGCTGAAGCGGGCGTTTGAGGAAAAAGA
>CAZLKP010000236.1:0-7602 GCA_964560095.1 uncultured Bacteroidia bacterium | reverse complement strand
GTCAGAGCCAGACAAAAAAGACCTTCTTTGATAAATTCTCCGATGGGTTCTTCCGATTTTTTTCGCTTTTGGGCGGCATCAATGTTAGCGCCAGGGTCCGCTACGGGTTCTTCCGTCCGCTGGTAGCCATACTCACCTTCCTGGTTGTCCTGCTCATTGGATTTCAGGAAATTTATCTCAACGGAGGAGACACCTTTGGGGCTGAAGGGATTTACGACCACCTGAAGCTTTTTGTATGGGGTGTCGTTTCCGATATTTTCTCCCGCACACTCACTGATGAAAGAACGGTCGCCTCGCTCCAGGGAATGGCGGGAGGAACATTACCGCAACAATAAGTTTCATGGTGCCAGAATCAGTTCTGGTCGTTCTTCCCTGTAAACTCACTTAATCCCAATCATCCCCCGAAACCATGTCCAACCCCGATCTCCATGCGCTACTTGTTGGCATCAACAAGTATGAGTTCATGTCTCCACTTCTGTGGCTACAATATTGCCACTCGGATGTGAATTTGTTTAAGTCCTATCTCGATTCTGATGCCGTTAGCACCAAGTTCAACAAAGTGAATGTGAGGGTCATGACTGAAGAGTCGGACGTCAAGCCGACAAAGGCCCATGTGATCCAAGCATTTCGCGATCAGTTGGGAAAAGCCAAACCCGGTGACACAGCTGTATTTTTCTTTTCGGGGCACGGTGCCCGGGAAGACACAGACGTCAAATCGTTTCGTCGGGAAGAACTCGATGGCCAGATTGGTGGCCTTGTGATGCAAGATTTCGGCAACCGATCCCTCGCTAACCCAGGCCAGACCATGCTGGCCGACAAAGAGATCCGCTACCTGATTAAAGAACTGGAAGACAAAGGAACCGAAGAACATCCGGTCAATATCCTCGTGTTGTTTGATTGCTGTCATTCGGGGGAAAGTACACGTGCTGTTTTGGGCGATGAGTTGCCTCAGCGTTCTCGCCAGATCAAGCGTGGCCCCGTCGGAAGACGTAAGCTGGAGGAGTTCTTCTTTTGCGAACATGCTGATATCAAGGCTCGTCTCGAAGCAGGTGAGAAACTAGATGAGGTACTTCCCCAGGGGAAACACGTGATGCTGGCGGCTTGCCGGGAGGTAGAGCTGGCCTGGGAAGGCACCACCCCGGACGGAAAGAAAAATGGCCGCTTTACTCTCGGTCTCGTGGATGTCCTCAACAAGCACAACGGCGACATCAGTTATCACGAACTCCACAGCCGTGTGATGAATCGCATGAGATTTGTTCAGCTTTCCGTTGATAGCAAAGACTATCGCCAGACGCCGCAGTTTTACTTCAATACCGGCAACCTGGGTGACCGCTATCGCGAGTTTCTAACCCATAACCCAATGGAACAGCCCAGTTACGGAGCTGTTGAGAAAAATGGTCCAGAGGTGAGATTCACCCTGGGGGCCCTACACGGTGTGCCGATTCAGGCGGATTTGCCAACCCAGGTGAAACTCTACCCAGCCAATGATTCCTCGAAATCCACGACAGTGAGAATCAAAAGTGTATTTCCAACCCATTCTCTGCTGGAAGTCAATCCGGAAAATCTGCCCGACTCCGTTTCCTGGCGGGGGGAAGTGAACGCGCTTGTGTTGCCCAAACTGAGAGTAGCCCTCACCGGTGAGCAAAAAGGAATAGATCTGTGCAGAGAGGTATTCGCAAAGCGCCTTGAAGAAGCAGACAACCCGACATTGGAAATTCTTTCTGAGGAAGAAGCCGAATACAGGGTCCATGCCTTTGATGGGAAGTTACAGATCCAGGAAACAGGTGGAACCAATATTCCGCGTGTACTCGAGGCAGCCTATGTAGACTTTCTCGGAGAGCCCAGAAAAGATCAGGCAGAGGTTCAGTACGAATATCTCAACCAGATTGCCCGCTGGAGTATGCTCCGGGATCTTGAACATAACGGCGTTTTCAAACCCAAAGATTCCCGATCTGCGCATCCCCAGTATCCAGTAGAACTCAAGGTATATGAATATGATCCGGAGACAAAGAAAGAAGCTGAAGTACCGACAAAGGATCGGAAGATCCTGATCGATTGTACCCCTGAAAAACCGATTCGCTACATCCGATTTGAATTGATCAACCGGACTCCACAGGAGCTGTTTGTCAGCCTGATTTATATGCCCCATACCTTTGGCTTTCTGACCAAGGAAGATGAGGTGATCATGCATAAGGCCCAGCTTGGCCTCGGCCCAATGAAAGAGCCATCCATGGGGATCGGAGAAGGGCATATTCAGTCTTCAGTTGTAGGCGAGATGATGAACGGAGAGCCTGATAAGACGTACATTCCTTTCCAAACCGGCGCCTATATTCACAGCGATAACTGGCCCGGAATTCAGGAATACCTAAAGCTCATGGTGAGTGAAGTACCCTTTGATGTGGAACCTCTCCACATGGGGATGCTTCCAGGCCCCGGGGAAGAGGATGGATCCCGATTTACAGTGATGAAAACGAAGGCCAAAGATCCTGTGCCACAATGGGAGCTTACCACCTGGTCGATGTATATCTCCAATCCGGAGTACAACCCGCCATCGGTGCCTGTGTGAGGGATCAAAATGGATTGGAAGAAAAAAACGCCCGGCTTAAACAGCCAGGCGTTTTTATAGGTTGTGGCTGCATGGCCCATAAAAAGAAGCATCTGCCTTCCAAGACTTGCCCGGTGTGCAAAAAGCCCTTTTCCTGGCGGAAAAAATGGGAGAAAAACTGGAACGAGGTCGTGTACTGCTCTGAGCGTTGTCGGCGAAACAAGTCCAGCAAGACTACCAGTTGAAGGCTGTGTTCATTACCCACTCCAGAAAGCCTTGCAGAGCGACCCTGTCCCCATCCAGTTTATGAAGCTCCACCCCCACAAACACCTGGTTGGTTTCTCCATTGGTGAAGTTGGTCTTGGCTATGATCGTGGAAGGGCCTGTCCAGCCACCCGTGGCAATGAGGTTTGCTTCGAAGAGGGCATTGCCTGGATCTTTTGGGTAAAATGGATCAGCACCCGTGATAAAGGTGCCACACACAATGGGTTGCAGAACCCCTGCCACAGATGCCACCGGATTGAGTAGGCTGTCAATGGGAATCCGGGCCTGCCCGGTTGAACTGCTCAGGCTGTCCATCGGAGAAAAATCAAATACCGGCGAAACTCCCGCCTGGTCCGGTTCGTTGAAGGTGGCCGGAAACTTGGCACTTACGAAGAGCTTCCCGCCAGCATTGAGATATTCCTGAAGAGAAGTGGCCGCAACTTCAAGTGTGAGTTGCTGGCCCAGTGACGGCAAGTCCGATCCGTCAGAATACCAAAGCACTTTGTCGTAAACGCCCAGAATCAATCCCAGAGTGGGATCCCAAATAGAAGGGCGGTCACTGCGAATATCGATCACATCGAAAGATGGGAAAACCTGGTTGAGTATTTCCCGGTAGACCTGATCCGCATCTTCGTCGCTGTGGTCATCTACCAGAAGCAAATTCCCTCGCTTTTGCCTAAGCCAGAAGATTCCGCTGCTGTCCACATCAGAATAGATGCCGGCAATATCACGGGCGCGGAGATGAAATTGATTGTTACCTCCCACGATACCCCCTTCCATCAAAACGGATAACTCATCGGCTGAGGGGCCATCGAAGATGCTCATATTCTGTTGGCCGACTATTTCAGGATTCTCAGGCAGAAAGGAGATAAACCGGGTATTCAAGGGAAGCTCATACCAGGGGCCGCCGTTGAGCCTGATCTCAATCGTTTCCAGCGTTTCGTTCCCATCCGGATCATCGACCGAAAACAAAACCGTCCCTGCGGAAAACACTGTGTCGGGGAGCACAGATACCGTATCAAATCGGGCCACCGGCTCCCGGTTTTTCAGAGGAATTTCCAGGAAAGCCGCTGTGGGATCCACATCACCATCGTTATCCACTGCTCTCACATAAAACGGAATATCCACGGTGTCCTGGCCCCCAGGAATCTCAAAAGAAAATGTACTGTCTGTAGCAGTTGTAACCCCCCAGATCGAATTATCAGTCGAAACCTCATACCCAACCACATAACCATCCTTGTCTTCTCCGGACCAGAATATTGTGATGACCGAGTTCAACCGGTTGGCCCCTGTGAGTTGAATGTCGGATAGGAAAATGGATGTTTCCGGCGGTGTGTTTTCAAAAGGTGTACCCCTGTCACACCCCAGAAATGCGAAAAGCAGCAACAGGGACGAAGCCGCAGCGAAAAACCTGTAATTCCTGGCAGTCATCATGCAAAACCCATTTGGGAAAAAACACACAAAGGCCGCACAGACCCTGTCCGGCGAACCTTTGTGCTACCTATCATTAGTCCACCAGAATCACCTTGTGTCTGGCTACCATTTCGCGGTTGGTGCGAATGCTCATGAGGTAGGTGCCTCTTGGCAGATGCTCGGTGCGAAACACCAGCCCTCCACTCAGACCCTGAATCGGCTGGGCAGCCAGTTCCCGACCCATCATATCGATCAGCACAGCCTCAGCCTCAAGTGGCTGGGAGAATTCATATGTCAAGGAAACGACCTCTCTGGCTGGATTGGGGAAGACAGTCATGGTAGTCTGGCCAAGCAGATCTTCCAGACCTTCGGTCGGGCCACTGATCCCATCGGGACAGGCGGCCCCGCTGTAGGCAGGTGCATCTGCGTTGTTGCGTGGGAGGAGCTTCATTTGCCCGAAGCTGTGATACATGATGCCTGAAAGGCTTTCCATGGTATCCCCCACAGAAACCACGCATACATCCACCGTGATGATCCCGGAGTTTTCGATCCAGGATGAATCATTCACATAGGAGAAAGCCAACGAGCTAAACGCAGACCCGGTGACACGGCCGGTTAGCACCCGGCATCCAGTATTAGGATCAAACGGATCTCTTCCAACCCGCCATTCGGCGAAGTTACTGGGTGAGTCAGCATTGTCATCTACCACATACACAGCTGCACCGTTGTCACCAACCAGTTTCACAACCATGCTTTCGTAGCGCTCGGTAGTTGCCACGTCGTAGGAGGAAAACACAGCAGGATCCACTTCCACAGCAGCAGGAATAGGATTTCCGGTGCTGAGGGTTGTCACAGCAGTTACCACCATTCGTGTCATGTCGAAGTCTTCGATAATGGTGCCCGTGACCTGCACCTCATCTCCACGCTGCAAGGCATTGAGGTCCTGATTCTGCGTCAGTGACAGACCACCCCACTCGGTGGCACCCGGTTGTTGGATATACACAAAGCCAAGATCATCTGTAGCAGATGTTGACGTCACCATGCCACTCAAGGTGACATCCAGACCATCATAGCCTGAGTTATCATTGCCAAATGGCGCAAATTGCACATCGTAGATGGTGAGGCCATTGTCACGAACAAAGAAAAACAACGGATCCCCAGTTCCGGCAGGAACACCTGGTGTACAGGCGGTAAGGCTATCATTGTCGGTCGCACAGACATAATACTTCACCAAGTTTCCATCGGAAAAAGCACTACTCGGGATGGTGCCCGTCCAGGTCGTGCCAGAACCGGTCATCGGCACGCCAAAGTAGTTCTGGTTGTTTTGGCCAACAGCATAATACAAGGTAGCTGTATCTACAGTACCATCGACGTCCTCGATGGTCGCAGAAACATTGACATCCTGGCTGGATGTGGGAGCGGTTGGGTTACGGGTAATGCCACTGATGAGTGGTGCCGATGAGCCAGCCTGCACCACATAATCGGAGGCCTTAAAGGGATAGAGTTCATACCCACGGCCATTGGCTCCGAAGCAACCATTGGGAGAAGAATGAACCAAAACGCCACGAAGGGTATCATAGACGGTCCCTATATTGGGAGGCACAAAAGAACCTCCATTGCCAGGAAGCCGCTGCACCAGGAAGCGGTCGGAAATGTTCATGGTGTTGCCACTGGCATCAGCCACGTTAAAGCTCACGCGGGAACCCCCGGAAAATTCATCCACAGATGTAACAGTCACGTCTGTCAACTCTATGTACTGCCCTTCCCACTGCTCACCTGTTTCGGGGAGATTGACCCGCTGGTCGTCGTTGATATCACCTAAGGAAACAGGATTAGGATAGACGGTTTTGCCAAATCCTATCACATTGATTTCGAGGGGGACGATTTCTGTTTCATTTCCAAAGCGAAGAATGTAGCCTAACACCTCGACAGAGTCCCCGGCGGATAAATCCAGGACATCATCTCCGGGCACGGGTGTTGGTACGCCTGTGGTGTAAAGATCAAGGCCGTTCCAGGAGCCAGGCCCATTCTGAAGCCAGATGTTCCGACCTCCGGCAGCCTGTGCCAGACCACCATTCATCACGACAGTTCCATAGGTCCAGACAGTGTCGCCCAGGTAAAAGGAAGTGTCAATGCATGCGGCCAGATCGGCCTGTGAAACAAATTGAATCTGCTGGATTGTCAGTGTGTCATAGGTCTGGGCTGTCGCACCCATCCCCATGATCATCAGGAATCCGAATAGTAAACGGTTTTTCATATCTGGTTTTGGTAAATTTGAAAAGGTTACTGGTTGCTGGTCGTTGGCAGTTAGTAGTTGGTCAAAACTCCTTCTTCTCCTTATATCCTTACACCTCTCCTCTCCCCATTAATCCCCTACTTAATGATCACAAATTTTCCACGCTTTTTCTCCCCGGTGTCGCTGTCGATCACCACAAAGAGATAAATGCCACGGGCAATGATTTGGGTATCAGCAGATAGAAGATCCCACGCGTGTTCTCCACCAGAAAACACGGTTTCGTCGGGATTGGAATAGGTTTGATACCAGCGGGTATCACTACCATCGTAATTCTCATCATGCTGAATCACATCGACGAGGTCACCGTTGAGGGTATAAACACGGATTTCACAACGTTTGGGGAGGTTAGCGAAGTAGAGTTTGCGGTCTTCTTCCAGCGTGCTGGCTCCTTCCCAGTCGGCACGACCGTAGTAAGGATTGGGATAGACGAAGGGATCGCCACTTTCATAGTTATTGTTAGCAGGCTTTCCGGCAAACACCCGACGAAGATTGGCCAGCGGCGCTGACTCAAGCGGAGGCAGATTGTTCACCTCATCTCCCCGGTCATAAGCCGTAAGAGCGATCGCATGCTGCCAGCCGTTGGCGATATTGGTAAATGTATATTTGTACAGATACGGGGTATCATCGCCTTCAAAAAAGACCGGTTCATCTAGCGCAATGCTGTCCAGGCCCTGATCAAAACTAATCTGGTTATCGGCCAAATCCCAGTCCCCTATCGGATTCAATGCCTGAATAATGGTTTGGGTATTCTGCACCTCGAAGCCCACCTGCGTTTTGTAGAGCCGGTATCCTTCAAAATCCAGCTCCTTTGAAATCGGATCCACGCTGAATTCTGCATGGTTGCTCCAATACACATCAATTTTATTATCCGACGGAACGACCTTGAAGGCAGGACGCTCAGGTGGAGTCGGGAGAATAAAACGGGTAACTTCCCCATTCCCATCAAGATCTTCGCCCGGGTCAAGCACGCCGTTGCCGTTGTTGTCCTCCCCATTGTATGCACGTTGTGCCCAGCCAGCATTCTGGAGGAGGTTGGCGCGCTGCTCAGGCGTATTGGCTGAAGCGGGAAGCCCATCGAACACCC
>CAZLKP010000235.1:0-7658 GCA_964560095.1 uncultured Bacteroidia bacterium | reverse complement strand
GGTTACGCCCAGGAAAAGGCTCATCATGGCTGGGTGAGCCACGACAGACACGCCAAGAGCTACATAGTATCCTTTGCCTCCTTTAAATCGGGTAAACACAGAAAAGATATGGCCCAGCATGGCCGCGAGTCCCAGACTGAGCGTGAGGATGTAAGTTTCACTTCCTGCAAACCATTCAATCTGGCTGGCCAGCAGCAGAGACAGCCGTGCTGCAAACACCCCCTTGGTGAAGTCCATTAGTCGGATCAGCAGGGAAGGACGATGGCCCAAAATGTCTTTCACATTGAGATGGGAGATGGTTCCATTTCCATGATCCCGGATGTCCAATCCATAATACAGCTTTCCAAACCACAGGGAGGTAGGAACGCTCCCAATCAGGTAGGCAATAAGGGTACAGAAGGTAATCCAGAAAAATTCCATAGAAGAAGCAGAGATACAACTAGAGAAGAAGAATATAACCTTTTTCTTCCGGTTGAGCAACAACCCTTGATAGGGCTTACGCATTATGAATTTTTCCAAAGATAATTTGCTCAAGGACCTTGAGATTCCAGCCTGCTTTCAATCTTGCGGCCTTGACGGAGTATTTTCCTTTATTGGCCTTAATGAGATTGAGGGTCCATTTTCTCATCAGGGCTGCATTTTCTGGCGCATGGTCGGTTCTCACCCTTGAGAGGTCTTCCTTGAAAATGACGTCAAGGACCCAATGCATGTTGTTTTCAATGGCCCAATGGCTCCTGATCGCCTGGTTGAGGTGTTGGGCCGAGGTATGTAAGCTGCTGATATAGTACCGGGTCTGCTGTTGAATCCTTCCCTGTACGTCTCTTTGAGCATTGATCCTGATGATCGAGGCCAATCCTTCCCATTTGTTGGCATTGATCAGGGTCTGGACATCGTAAGCTACCCGACAGATTCTTTGTTCAATTCGACCGTGCCCTTTATCCCAGCTCTGATGCTCCTGAGTTTGGACAAAGGCATAATCGGATTTCGCCTCTTGCTCAAAGAACTCCACCACTTCATTGTAGAGAGCTTCCTGATTTTGTTTCAGAGCCATGATATAGTCTCCATTTTGTTCTTTGATCTGGCGGGCAATGGCTTTTTGTGTCCCCATGGCATCCATGGTGATGATCCGCCCTTCAATGTCGAGGGAGGACAAAATCTCTGGAATGGCTGTGATTTCATTTGATTTATCACCCACTTTCTGCTGAGAAAGACACAGTCCATTCTCATGGGCCCAGGCTCCCACCAGATAGAAGCCATATTGACCTTCCGATACTGATTTCATCCCCCGTAACTGCTTGCCATCCAGTGCAATCACTTCTCCCGCCACAGGATCAACAACCTGCTTCACCCAACGATCAAAACAGGCCTTGAACATCTCTGGCTTCATTTCCATAAAGATCCGACGGATCGTATCGTGAGATGGAATGCCATTGGCCAGATCAATGTACTCCATAAGCCAGTCCTTCCGCTCATGCCCGAAGTCTTCGATCTCTGTGAAGCTATCCGCTCCACTTACCATTGCACTCAGGCTTAAAAACAGAATATCCGTGAGCTTGTGCGCTTTACATCGATCTACACGCCAGTCTTCTGCCGGGGCAAAGATCTCTTCGATAACTTGCTGTCTGTTGGGAGTTGCCATTCAACAAGCTACCTCCTTTTTTATAATGCGTAAGCCCTGGGGGAGGTCTGAAAAAAGAGAAAGCGCCTGCCTCAGCGAGACTGGCGCGTTTCATGGCTGAAGGATATGCGATGAGCTATCCTTTCAGATCGTCGATCATCTGATCAAGGGCTACGAGAAAAGTCTTAACCTGGTCTGCTTTGAAATTTCCGATCAGGTTTTGAGCGACCGTTTTTCCGGGGGCATCCAGCTCCGAGAGCAGGTTTCTCCCTTTGGCAGTTGGATGAATGTAAATGACCCTCCGGTCTTCCTTCGAGTTTTTTCGTTTGACGAGTTTCCCCTTTTCGAGCTTATCGACCGTCGAGGTGAGGGTTGATAGCTTGATTCGGAAAAATTCTCCAACTTCTTTCATCTTCATCTGGTCTTCTGAGTCCAGATGTCTGATGATCTCCACGTCTTGCTCGCTCACGTCAAAACGATCCAGGATTGACTGACGGCGCTCATTGTAAGAGCTGACTAAGGTTTGCAAGGTGGATTCCAGGCGATAAGCATTTGGCTCCACAAACAGTTTACTTACAGTATTCATTGAGATGGCAAAATTTTACTACATGGCAAATTTTGTCAATGGCCTAAAATATCCATTATTTGCCAGTTTCGCAATTGGGCAATTAATCTTCTTAGGCATGATCTCATGCCCCATCTGTTTCATAATCATATGTCTACCTGCGAAACTGAAAAGAACGAAAAAAATGGCAAGATGGATATTTTGCCGTTGATACATTTCAAAAATCAGAATTAAATAGGTTATCAACCAACAAAATCCATCTGAATTCTAACTGATTTTTCTGCCCTCCTTCGGGACTGTTTGAGTCTGGCATCTGCGCGGATTTTCGGAAAATATGTGGTTCCATCGGGTTTCCATCCGATCACTTCCTGAAGTGAGCATCAGGGAAGAAATCAGGGAAAAATTATGTAACTCATTGGTAATGAGCAGCTTGTTTGTGGGTCGTGAAGAGAGATATGCTTGCCATTCCGGAAATGTATCTATTCGTATTCATCTGAACCTGCTGATTATTCAATGAGAAGATATGTTTGGAAATTCAGATTAATTAATTGTTCGGATGGTCATTTTCTGACATTCCGAAGATGACTGCGTTTATCTATTGTTTTGGGATTCGGGATCTTTTTGCAAGAATGTAGGCTGCGGGATGGCTACTTATGGTAAGCAGAGAGAAAGGTCTGAAATCCATTGAACAAATCGGATTGGTGCTCCGGGTTGAGTTCTTCCAGAAGGCTAGCCAGGCGGTACCTCATGTGGTGGGTATAATCTTCATAAATGTCTTTCCCGATTTTTGTGGCAGCAACAAGAACGACCCTTCGATCCTCTGGAGAGGATTGGCGCCTGAGGATTTCCCTGGCTTCCGCTTTGTTCACCACGCTGGTGAGCGTGCTGAGTTTCAGGTTGTAATGAGCAGCAATTTCCTTCATCTTCATCGCTCCGTGACGGCATATGAGAAGAAGAATGTCCATTTCCAGACGAGAAATATCATGCCTGCCCTGCACAAAATCTTCCTGTGAACGGAAGAAATGATTGACGGCCAGCAAGGCATTTTCCAGCAAATGCACAGATGTATGAGTAGGTTGTTCCATATCCTTGACTTGGCTTAATGAGACTCGCCATTCGTTCGGACAACGGAATCAAAAAAAGGTCACTCGTTGACGAATGACCTTGTTTATGTTTCATAAGGAAAAGGGATTATTCCTGTGGTCTGGCGATGTCAGCCATTTTTTTGAGACCAATGAGAAATCCGTTAAACTCTTCTTCACTCATGTGATCGCGCATGTTCTGTGCCATACCAGACAGATACATGTGATACTGATTGTAGAGTTTTTTTCCTTTGAGGGTGGTTTCCAGAAAAACAACTCGTCGGTCGTCGCGGGAGTTGACACGCTTCACCAGCTTCTGACGTTCGATCTTGTCGATAATGCTGGTTAGCGTACTCAGTTTCACCTGAAAATGGTCGCCGATTTCTTTCATCTTTTTCGGCCCTTGCAGCACAATGAGCTGGATGATTTCCATATCCAGTGAAGAAATCTTGTATCGGGTTTTGATGTACTGCTGGTGTTTCCTGTACACCTCTGTGAGTTCGTACAGGTATTGCTGAAGCTGCTCCACTTCACTGTGTAGCTTCGTCGAAGCCAGGGGGAAGTCTGTGCTCATAGGTAGGAATCGTTAAGGGAATTGGTTGCTCTTTTAACTGAGGTCAAACCACGGAGATGATCCGTAATTCAAAATATTCGACACTAATATATTGCCAAAATCAGATTCGAACAACCATTCAAATTAAAAAAATGTCTGAATAAGTCATATTTTTTTGATTATCAGTGCTTTTTGTCCCATAATTTCATTTTCTTTTCCCTTGGCTTTATGAAATGATGCCGTGCAAAATCCCACCCTTTTTCGCCATTTCATCAACTTTGCGAGTTATCGCAGGGTTCTCCACCAATGGCGGCGCATGATGCGGTTTAATTCTGGCATCAATGATTATGCTTCCCTCACAGCCCCAGTGTTTGTGCTCAACCCGGCTGCCCGCCCCATGCAGGTCGTGAGAGGGATTTGAACGGGTAAATGTTGCCCACAAGAAGTTATTCAAGTTGTGGGCAATGAATTCGGCGTCGTCACACAAAATGCACAAAGGGAGTCCTTTAAGCGTTTCTTTCTGCGCCAGCAACTGCTCCTCAAGCGATGTGATGAGTTGACAGTTTTCCTCCGGCCTGCCATAAGCCGGGCCGCTGATTGCCCAGATTCCCGGGGCAGCAATAGTTGCTTTGGTAATCTCTCCCGGAAGTGTCAATGATTCAGGAAGCGTATCACTGAGCTCGCGAATGGGTTCGCCAGCAGCAGCGATCACCACCTTGGAACCTTGGTTGAGCCCCGTTCCGGAATAGTCGAGGGTATCCATGGTGGTCTTTGTCTGGAAATGCAGATCCCGCAAAGGATTGATTCGCTCCAGCATGTGATGCAGGAAAGCCCCGATATTGTGAATGTCCGGCGGATTGTCTTCTCTGGCTGCTATCAGCAGATATTTGGCCAGAGAGGCCTGCCCAAATCCCAAAACAGCATTCGCGACGGTCAGAATTTCTTGGGGGGAGCGCTTCTGATAGGGCACGTAGCGCTCATTTCCGATGGCCAGCAATAACGGATGAACGCCTGCGGCATCAACGGCATGCATGGCCACCAGGCCCGGTACAGACACCGGAACCATGGCAGAAGTGATTTCATGAATCAAATGGCCAAAGGTGGTGTCTTCCTGTGGCGGCCTTCCGACCACTGTAAAGGGCCAGATCGCGCCTTTACGGTGATATACTTGATCCACCTGCATCACTGGAAACTCATGCTGTAGGCTGTAATAGCCCAGGTGATCACCAAACGGTCCCTCTGGTTTGGTGGCAGCAGGATCTATGGTTCCGGTGATCACAAAATCTGCATCGGCAGAGAGAAAATGTCCCCGGTCACGCAGATAGCGAAAATTTCTTCCGGCAAACATGCCCCCAAACATCAATTCGCTTAGTCCTTCCGGCAGGGGCATCACGGCTCCGAAGGTATGGGCAGGTGGCCCACCCACAAAGATACTCACCTTCAGCGGCTTGCCTTCTTGGGCAGCTTTGCTGTGGTGAACCCCGATCCCTCTGTGAATCTGATAGTGCAGCCCGATTTCTTCGTTGGGCACGTAGTCATTACCCCCCAATTGCACGCGATACATCCCCACATTGGTCTTCATTGGGCCAGGTGCATCCGGATCTTCTGTACAAACCTGTGGGAGGAGCACGTAAGGCCCTCCATCCATGGGCCATGACTGGATTTGGGGCAACTGGTCGATGGAAGTACGGCCATACATCACTGGTTTCGACAGGCGGGCCCGGAAAGGGAGAGCATGGATGGCAGCAAAGGGTGCTTTGAGAAATTGATGGGGGGCCTGAAAAAACGAAGCGGGATCCGCCTTGAGGGCAACCACCTGCTTAACTGCTTCAATGGTGGAACGAAAAATAAATTCACTCCTTTTTATTGTCCCAAACAGGTTGGCCACAGCCGGAAAAGGGCTTCCTTTCACCCGCTCAAACAACACGGCTGGTCCCTGTTGCGCATACAACCTCCGCTGAATCTCCGCCATTTCAAGGTAGGGATCTACCTCTTGCGGGATTTTGACAAGATGTCGGTGTTTTTCCAGGTCGCGAACGCAGGCTGCAAGACTTCGGTAACGCACAGAGGTAGATCAATTAAGGGTTGAATTCAAGTAGTACCTAACTTGAATCGTTCAAACCCACATGTTTTCCAAAAGTTATGGTCCACTGATATGGCGTACACAGAAAGGCGAATTCAGAACATCAGCCCAACTGTGTCTAAAGGGCCGCCAGGAATTGGGTAAGTGGCTCAGGCTGTTGGAAAAAAGCAATCACAAAGCCGCTGATGGCTCCCCAGAAGTGCGCATCGTGATTCATTTTGGAGAAATCTCTGGTCCGAAGCATGAAAATGATGGTGTACACGAGAAAGGCGACTGCTGCAATCCATGCCGGGAGTGCCAATGAGGGATGAATGAGGGTAAGACCCGGAATGGTCACGAGAAGCAGCGGATCTTTCACCACGACGCCCAAAAGGATAGCACTGATGGCACCAGAGGCACCCAGCGTGCCCGGATATGCGCTGTCATTTCTGTAGCGAATGTGGGTGCCTGCACTTCCTGCCAGCAACCCCGCTGCAAACAAGCCAATATACCAAGGGGTACCCATTTGATATTCCAGATAGGGACCAAAAAACCACAGGGTGAGCATGTTGAAAAATAAGTGCAGGGCAGATCCATGCACAAATCCGTTGGTGATCCACTTCCAGTAAGACCGATCCAGCTTCACATCGTAGGGAATCAAGATCAGTCTATCGCGAAATATCTCATCTTTGAGGGCATAAAAACTGATCCCTGAGATCAGAAAGAGGAGGGCGACGGTTGCCGGTGCGTGTGGAAAGTATGAAAGCATGTGCGTATCTATTACGGTAAATTAAAATTTGTCGAAAACGGACAATTTCCGTAATGAGATATGATCCAATTCTTTCACAGGCGCCGATTGGGCGGGCTCAGATTTTCCGTTTGAAGATTTCTTCCAGGTATTGACGAATTTTGGAAAAGGTGACCAAACCATCGAGCTCAGCAGCAACTTGCCCGGCAGAGGTATAATAAGCCTTGATTTGCTCCTGGGTGAGTTCGCGGATGCTGAGGGTGCCAAACAGGTCCAGAACCCCATCTACCCGCTCCTGATCGCTTGTTTGTGGACTAAGCAGGGTTTCAAGTTCAGCTCTTTGCGAGTCGGAAGCGAGTTCCATGGCTTTCAGCAGCAGAAAGGTCTTTTTGCCTTCAATGATGTCGCCACCGACCTGCTTCCCGAATCCCTCCGGCGGGAAAGCATCCATCAAATCATCCTGGAGCTGGAATCCGATGCCCAGATTCTCTCCAAAGTTTCTGAATCGGCTCACCAGCGTTTCGTCCGCTCCCGCCGCCATGGCTCCCAACGTCATACAGCCGCCCAGAAGCACGGCTGTCTTTTTCCGGATCATCTCAATGTAGGCTGGAATATCCGCCTGCGCTGTATCCGCCAGATCCATATCCTCCATCTGGCCTTCGCACACTTCCATGGCCACACGGGTGTATTCCGAAGCCAGGGCAGAAGCCTTCTCCGGAAAATCCTTGACTACCAGCCCCATCGAATAGGCAAAAAGGGCATCTCCGGATAGAATGGCTATGTTTTCGTTCCAGACTTTGTGCACAGTAGGCTCTCCTCGCCGCACGGGGGCGCGATCCATGATGTCATCGTGCATCAGGGTGAAGTTGTGAAACAACTCCAGCGAACAGCCCAGATTCAAGGCTTCTTCCGGGGCTCTGCCCGAAACGGCTTCATAGGCCAGCAGAGTCAATACTGGCCTGATCCGCTTGCCTTTCATCTTCAGGATGTAGCGGATGGGGGCATACAGATTGGACGGGTGCTGGGTGTC
>CAZLKP010000234.1:4148-7708 GCA_964560095.1 uncultured Bacteroidia bacterium | reverse complement strand
CTCCAGATTCCCATTACGGAATACGAGCAATTCGCCCCTCAATTCAACCCTGTGAAATATGATGCGGATGAATGGGTGTCTATCGCTAAAAGCGCCGGCATGAAATACATCGTGATTACCTCCAAGCATCACGACGGTTTTGCTTTGTGGGACTCCAAAGTAAGTGAATGGGACATTGCCGACGCCAGCCCCTATGACAAAGACATCCTGGCGGAGCTGGCCCGGGCCTGCGAAGAGCAGGACATCAAACTGTGTTTCTATCACTCTATCATGGACTGGCATCATCCTGATGCACAGGCCATGTTTGAGCCTGACTACAATCAACGGCGCCACGAGGGGAAGGCCAATCCCAACTTTCCCCGCTACTATGAAGAATACATGAAGCCACAGATCGCGGAGCTGGTGGAGAATTTTGGTCCGCTGGGCGTGATGTGGTTTGACGGGGAATGGGTGCCCGAATTTACCGGGGAAATGGGCAAAGACCTTTACAATTATGTTCGAAATCTTCAGCCGGATATCATCGTCAACAACCGGGTGGACAAAGGCCGTCAGGGCATGCAGGGCATGACCCGGGAAGGCAATTATGCCGGAGATTTCGGAACGCCGGAGCAGGAAATTCCGGATACGGGCATTCCAGGGGTCGATTGGGAGTCCTGCATGACCATGAATGATACCTGGGGATTCAAATACTTTGACGACAACTGGAAGTCAGATACGACGCTCATCCGAAACCTGATCGACATCACTTCCAAAGGCGGTAATTTTCTGCTGAACGTAGGCCCGACAGCCGAAGGCCTCATTCCGAAGGAAAGCGTGGAGCGCCTGGCATCCATGGGCAGGTGGATGGACACCAACAGCGAAACCATCTACGGCGCACAGCCCAGCCCCTACGGTCGTCCCGCCTGGGGCCGCTACACCCTAAAAGGTGGCGTGCTGTATGCCCACGTCTTTGACTGGCCGGACAATGGGCTTCTAAACATTCCGGAACTGGATGGAGCGACAACCGCCACCCTCATAGTCGATGGCTCCAGCCTGGAGATTGACAGTAGCGACAATGGTACGACCATTAGCCTGCCAGCAAGCGCACCTGATGGGATAGCGACTGTCATTGCCATTCGGTAACTCAATCGGCTGGCTGGCACAGGAAGCCTCAGGAAAACACTCCACCCAAAAGGAGTTCTTCTGCCCGTATATATTCCGTTGCAGAATTGAGAAAAAGCCCATCAATCGGGGTGTTCGCCTCTGTTAACTGGATGATGATTTCCTGGATCTGTTTTTGGATTTGGTACAGATCATGGTGATTCCCCGCCACCGGTTTGCCACAAGCAACGGTCAACCCATTCCGATCAGTCAGTAGCAGAATATTGGGGGTTTTACATTTTTTTCATCCCTGATAAGCAACTGCTTCTCCCCCTCTTTTTGCAGGACTATAACTGCCATCAAGTTGACTGGTGGAGAGAACCAGACAGGATGAAGAGGATTTTCAGGATGAACAGGATGGTAGGTAGCTGACCATCATCTTGTTTACCTGGACATGGTATGCCGGGACGGGGCACAATCATCGGAGTGAGAAGATGAACATTGGCCGTAGGAAACAAGGAAGAAAGAAAGGCCGCAAAGTGTGAGTAGGATCTTGCGCATGGGTTGGAAAGTTGGTGGTGATTGGAAAAAGATCAGTGTGGAGAATCGTGCTTTTTGAGAACGGCAGGCCAGATCTAATCGTCTCGGCTACACCAGGTTCAGAAAAAATAACAGGATTCACTTCGGGTCTTAATCCAAAGACTCCCCTCAATTGCCCTGGTTGCAATCTGCCAGAAACACCTTATCGATAGATTTGGACTTTTTGATCGTTTTGAAGAAAGACTTGAGGTTGTCAAGCGTGTAGTCCACCGACTCTTCGGACAAAAGCTCGCTATTTTCATACAAGGACCATATGGCGTCTTTTTTATCCAGAAACTCTTCCATCATACTTTCATACAAGCTAGCAGGCAGGCATAGCTTTTTGTACTTTTGTCGCCGTTCATAGGAAGATACGTTTTCGCCAAGTGTCATCCTGGTATAGCTCGCATCAACCAGCCCTGACCAGTCAAAGTCATAGGGTACCACAAGCGGGCGTCCTCCGCGTTCTGGGTTGGTGATAATCTTCACATTTTGCCGGTCTGCCACCACAAAGTCCATGTTGGCAATCATATACTGAAACATATGGATTCGCAGGAGATCTTCTGCTGTTACGTCCTCAGCTTCTACGAGTATATCATCATCAATTTCCACGGCCCCAAAGCGCTCGGCCATGTCGTCTGCGTCTTCGATAAAAAACGAGTAGTGAGTTTCTGTGGGCGATATTCCTTCGGCATCGACATAGTCGATTTTGACCAGTCTTACACGCAGGCTGTAGTCGGTAAATAACTGGTACATCCGGTAGATGTAATACTCCCGGAGAATGTATTCATCGGTCTGGCAATGGGTGACCATCTTCAACTTATTGATTCCGGTAAAATGCCGGGGCTCTGTCATATCTTTGTCAAAGTTGATCCTGAGCGGAGGGAAATCACACATAAAGGGATCCTTCCGGTAGTTTCCCCGGGCTTTCACTTTCACCTCAATGTCCCAATCGCGGCCGGTCTCGTCGGTATAGCCCAGAATGGCTTTATGATAATTAGGGTCATGCCCCCTGTCGTCGAGAACATTCTGCCATTCGCATGTCAGGGTCAGGTGAATAATCTCCTCAGACTGAAATAGCGGTTGCTGTGCCTGAAGGGAAGAGAGGGAAAAGCTCCACAAACAGGAGATGGTGAAGAGGGGAAAAAATCGACTCATTAGGTATATGCGTGTTGGTGTGGGTTTAATATACCAAGCCTGCCTCAATTCACCACAAATGCTTCTTCTGCCTGCCGAACAATCTTGGTTTCATTGTCGAAAAGAAAGGCAACCACTTTGCAATAGGCTGGGTCCCAGCCCTCCTTCAGTTGGAAGGTGTATGCCTTGGTGAAGCGGCTGTCTGGTGTAATGGGGCCATTGTTATTGATAGGTTCGCCCCACACACCATTGACAGGGGCACGAAAAACATCGTGATGGGTGTAGCCATTGAGGTCGGGATCATTGAAACGATAGTCTTTTTGCCAGTCAATGACTTTGTCTTCGACGAGATACACGGCCAGGTGGTCATTTTCACCGCCTTGCACGAGATACTTCACATCAATGACTGTTGTCAGAGCAACGCTGTCGGGGTTAAAACAATTAAACACCCGGATACCTGCTTCGGCCGGTTTGTTCAGTTCTGTCTCAATTTTACTTTCGTAGGCGCCAACACCCGTGATTTTATCGTTGCGGTTGATCATCCCGAGCGGCACGACATCAAATGGATTGAGTTCTGCATACAACTCATTCCCCGCCCCAGTGCGAAAATCGGTGCTGTACTTACCACTGCTGTTGGGGGTGGACAGTGCTCCTGCATGAATAGACAACACGATCATCTCATCCGCAAACCTGTTCGTCTTAAGATCATGAAGCAGTTCTCCGACTTCGGGACTAGTCGGCAGTACTCATCACTCATTCCACGA
>CAZLKP010000234.1:0-4138 GCA_964560095.1 uncultured Bacteroidia bacterium | reverse complement strand
GGGACAGTTGCCACATTTGTGGCCGGTCATTTCTTCGACCAACACTTTTCGTGTGATGGTCTCTTGAAACGGCTCAGTAGCCTCCGAGAGAGCGACACACTGCTCGTCTGCAGGCAGCTGACTCACATTATTTTCAACGTAGGGAGCTTCGATGATGTCGCAGCCTGCTAACAACAGCAGCAGGATCAGAAGGTAAATGGGCTTCATATTGATTGGTCGGAGATTTTCGCGCATATCGAAAATAGCAAATTCAGATGTCTTTAAAAAGAAGAGCTGACCGAGAGGCTAAATCCATTCGCGGCAGGCACCTCCCGGCAAATTCCTCCCACGCACAGCAACCCACGCCGCTGACGACTATATCCAAAAGATAGCCGGTTGGAGTCGAAGGCATAAGCTAGCTGTCCATTGTAATAATGAACGCGCAGGGCTGGGTCAGGGTTGGCATAGTTCCACTCGTCAAACAGGGTAATATACCAATGTGGTGAAATCGACAATTCTGCCAGTGCCAGTGCCCAACTCCCCAAATCCTCCTGTGTCCCCATGTGCTGAAATTCCGTTCGAAGAGAAATCTTCCGCGAAAACTTATACTGGGTCTCCAGCACATAAATGTTGGTGTTCACTACACCAAATCCAGCATTGGTGGATTGAAACTCAATGATGTCTTTGTTGTAATTGAGCCGAATGAAGGTGAATATAGTCCGGATGTTTTTGGTCCATCGCCGGTTGATTTCAATGTTGATATCCTGAAAGTAAAGGTTCTGTGGATCCCCGGGAAAGGAAGCCTCGTAGCGAAAATTGGGTTCGACAAAGGTGGTATCTAGTCCGTGAATTCTGGAAAAATTCACCTGGATCTTGGTTCCGTATTTTCCGCCGATCAGGGTTTTGCGGGGAATGTTGTAAAACAGGCTTGCCTGCAGGCCTACCTCGCCATTGAGCTGGGTGGCGTAGGGGTAGAGTGTGGGTAAACGATAGGTGTGGAGTTTGGAAATAGGGGGGAGAAAACTAAGGGATAATTCTTCCAGGGTCACATTTCGTTCAGAGCGAAAATCAAAATTGTCAATTCGTTTGGCAGATAAGAGCAACCCCAGTCCTTTGGTCGCATACCCTGCATTCAGATATAGGGCTGTTCCGGGGTTATACACAAATTGGTTCTGCTGAAAGGGATCATTGATCTTGTAGGCATATTCTCCATTGATCGAAAATGCGCCGTTCACTACCCGAAACCTGCCCGAAAATGCCGAGACATTTTCCGGGAGCCGAAGGATGAGATCATCATCTTCTTCAAACTTGCTCATCACGCTTCCGCCCAAAAATATCCTTGTCTTCTTGTCTGCCAGCTTTTCCGAAAGATCGTTCACAGAGATATCAATATCTGCCCCGCGGAGGATGGATTCCGTTTTCTCCCAGAATTTGCGCTGATTCCCGATCAGGCCTTTCACTTCGATGCCGGGCGCTGGCCTGAACCTCACCCGCAGGCCATTGATTGAATTATCAATCCCCAGCCCCCACTCCTGATAAGCACGGAAAATGATCCCGTTGCCAAACTGATCGTAGAAATTGCCGACCGTGATATCGAGCTTTTTTCCCGTGTATTCTGCAAAGCGATAAGCAATCCCCTGCCCCTTATATCGCTGATCGAACCCCAAAATCGGATTCAGGTAGGCTTCGTATCGCAAACCGGCAGCAAAGTTGCCCCTCGAGTAGGTGAGCTGAAGAAAGGAATTGGACAGCAGGTTTTCATCAACGGCATTGGCTCCGATCACAGAGTCTTCAAACAAGTATTGGACATCTGTCTGAAAACTTCCGTTAATACGACCTGGATCCTGGTTCTGGGCAACAACTACTTGAGTAGAAAAACATACAAAAAACATGAGGGTGAGAAACAAGTACCGCTTCATGAAGCAAGGCTCAAAATTGGAGGAATCATTCTTGGCTGAAAGGGCAGAGGTAAAAATACGCATACATCCTCAATGTTTCATGTAAGTTCCTCGGGCTTTCCCTCAAAAACTGCACGGGAATCTGTACATACGTATTACCATTCTCCGCCATTCATCAGGCTAATTTTAGAAAAGCATAAACATTTTTCATAAAAAAAATTTAGCCTTTACCAATTAAGTATTAAATTTGTTTATGCTTAAAACAAAAACAACCATAGCTGTCGCCCAGGGAGATGGCATCGGCCCCGAAATCATGAATGCAGTTCTTCAGATTTTGGATGCCGCCGGTGCTCACCTGGAAGCTGTGCCCGTACAATTGGGACAGAAAGTCTATGAATCCGGTAACACTGCCGGGATTGATTCTTCTGCCTGGGATATTTTCAAGCAATATCCTGTGTTGCTAAAGGCCCCGGTTACCACCCCTCAGGGCGGAGGATACAAAAGCCTAAATGTCACCCTGCGAAAGTCTCTGTCGTTGTTTGCCAATGTGCGCCCGGTTCAGAGTTATTCTCCTTACATCCACGCTGGGGCGGCCAACATTGATATGGTTATTATCCGCGAAAATGAGGAAGACCTCTATGCTGGGATTGAACATCAGCAAACAGAGGACGTCGTCCAGTGTCTGAAACTGATCACCCGCCCGGGTTGTGAGCGCATCGTGCGCTATGCTTTTGAATATGCCCGTAGCCACAATCGCCGTCGTGTTACCTGCATGACCAAAGACAACATCATGAAGCAGACAGACGGGCTGTTTCATCAGGTTTTTCGGGAAATCGGGGAGGAGTATCCGGACATTGAGCAGGATCACATGATCATCGATATTGGATCTGCCCGTATTGCGGCCAATCCTGGTCAGTTTGATGTAGTCGTACTCCCCAACCTCTATGGTGACATTGTATCGGATATAGCTGCTCAGGTTGCCGGCTCTGTCGGTTTGGCGGGTTCGTCAAACGTAGGTCCTGAAGTGGCGATGTTTGAGGCCATTCATGGGTCTGCTCCCGATATTGCCGGTCAAAACATGGCCAATCCATCCGGTTTGCTTCAGGCTGCCTGCATGATGCTGGACCACGTGGGCAAAGGTCCCATAGCTGTCACCGTTCGCAATGCCTGGCTTCGGACCCTGGAAGACGGTGTGCACACAGCCGATATTTTCCAGGACGGTTTCAGCAAACGCAAAGTGGGCACCATGGAATTTGCTCAGGCGGTGATTGAGCGCCTGGAGCAAGAGCCCGAACATCTGCCCAGGGCTGAGGCTTGCTTCATTCCTGAAATCAAGATTCCAGCATATCGGCGCGCAGAGCGCCAGAAAGAACTCGTCGGTATGGATATTTTCCTCGACTGGCGTGAATCGGATCCCGATAAACTCGGCCGGCTGCTTCAGGATCTTACCGGCGAAGATTTCATGCTAAAGATGATCACCAACCGCGGCGTCAAGGTCTTTCCCGATGGATTGTCCACGACCTTTTGCACTGATCACTGGCGTTGTCGCTTTGTGAGTGCCAATGCCACGATCACCCAGGAGAAAAAAGTGTATCCTGCCGTGTCATTTGACAGCCTCATTCAGTTGCAGATGAGGGTACATTCTGCAGGCATTGATGTGATCAAAACAGAAAACCTTTACGAATTTGACGGGACACGCTCTTTCTCTCTAGGCCAAGGAGAATAAGCGGAAAACCTGAGCTTTTTTGCCGCAGTTAGAAGCCCTCCGGAGATCTGTATCCGGGGGGTATTTTTTTTCATTTAGCCACATGCGATTTGTATGAGGCCTATTCGGGCCCGAACTTTCCCCTTAGATCCCTGTTATAAAATTTATGGAAGACCTTCATCCAGCCTCTGTAGAATCGGAGCAGGCCCGAACGAACGAGAAGGCCAAATTCCTCTTTTTGCTTCTGGCTTCCCTCTTCATCACGGCTCTGGTCACCACCAACCTCATCGCCAACAAATTCGTGACCGTCGATCTTGGGTTTGCGAGCTTTGTAATTTCCGCTGGTGTGCTCCCCTATCCCATCACCTTTCTGATCACCGATATCCTGTCGGAGGTTTTTGGCCGACGCCGCACCAACCAGGTGGTCTTTGCGGGTTTTTTTGCCAGTATGTTTGTGATCCTGATCATCCGGTTGGGCGGTTTTTTTCCAGCTATTGATTCCTCGCCGGTTGATAACGCGGCCTATGATCAGGTGTTTCAAAACACCTGGCGCATC
>CAZLKP010000233.1:5633-7753 GCA_964560095.1 uncultured Bacteroidia bacterium | reverse complement strand
CCATTCACCTGCCCATCTATGATCAACATGAAGAGCGATTTGTGGCTATTGGCGACGATGAAGGATTGGTGATCATGGTTCCGGAAGGCCACCACTGGCTTCCCACAAACATTCCCGCCAGATTCTACCCTTGCTCAGCTGTCTTTGAACACAACGGCCTCCGCGTGATGTTTTATACTCACGATGGGCAGATTGTTTGGAGTAGATAGTTGAGAGGCGAAAAGTCGGAAGCAAGACCAGGAAATTACCTTTGCACCTTCATGCCACTCTACTTCCATCCCTTTTCTTCCCCAAAAAAACCAGGGGACTCAAACCTGCCTTGCAGATGAATCGACCCTGGCCCTTGCTCTTGTAATTCCAGGATTACCGTCCTGTTGATTCAAAAGTGCAAGGATCCTTCCGGCGACGAAAACCAAAGGAGGCGGAAAAGTAACGTGTGTTTTCTACACTTGACCCTTTATGCAATACCTTGATTGTCAGGAAAAGAGAAAAAAATCATCGTGTGGAAAACTTTTTTACATGCACGATTCCCGCAGATTCTGACACGAGCGTTACCAAACCCATAACCAATCTCCCAAAATTCGACACAGAATCGTCTAGTATTCCGAACACAAGTAGCAACAAAATGCCCAACAAAGCAGACAGCCTGGCGTAACATTAGGCATATCGTCCTTCTACAACATTTTAAACACAGACGATGATGAAACGCTTACTCCTCACACTCACAATGATGGCGATGGCCGCCGGTCTGCTTGCACAGGAAGCATCCTGGTCGGAGCGCCAGTACCGCAACGACGACCGTTTCTACAGCCAACATGACGACGATGATCGGTCATACAACCGTCGTGACCGCGCCCGAATCCAGATGGCACTCATCCTGGACACCAGTGGCAGTATGGACGACCTCATTGATCAAGCCCGTGGTCAGATGTGGTCCATGGTCCATGAGATCGTGTATAACCACGAAGCCGACTTCGGAGAGATTCCTATTCTGGAAATTGCGCTCTACGAATATGGCAACAGCAGCCTGCCGCGGCGAAATGACTTCATCGCTCTTCATGCTCCTTTCACCACGGATCTCGACTGGATCGCCGATGAGCTGTTCTCCATGCGCACCTCCGGCCGCAACGAATATCACGGTGCAGCTGTAGCCCGCGCAGTGGACGAACTCCGATGGAGCCCCAACCCCGGTGACCTGAAACTCATCTTTATCGCCGGCAACGAGCACTTTGCCCAGGGCCCGGTGGACTACCGCCGTGCCATGACCATGGCCCAAAGCCGCGGGATTTCTGTCAACACCATCTTCTGTGGAGATTGGGATCGCGGTCGTCGACTGGATTGGGAAGAAGCTGCCTATTATGGGGGAGGATCCTATATGGCCATTGAGGAATATCGCAGAGATCGCCGTCAGGATGTACAATTCCAGCGTCAACTTATGAGCCTCAACCAGGCCTACAACGCCACCTACATCCCTTACGGCTCATACGGCCGACAGCGATATGACCGCCTCTGCAGAATTGATGACTATGCCTATGGCTATGGCCAGACGGTCATCATTAACAGAACCTTGGTCAAGGTGTCTCCGATCTATGTCTATCCTGAATGGGACCTGGTGGATGCCTACAGAATGGGCCGCATAGACCTGCGAAATCTCAGAGATGCAGACCTCCCTCCAACCATGCGTGGAATGACCCTGAATCAGAGACGTGCATATCTGGTAAGAATGCAGAATGAGCGTGACCGCCTGCGTCGGGAAATCAGAACGGTAGCCGAACCCCGCAGACCGATGGAAGCACCTCGCGGAAGCACCAGACCTGCTGCTTCACAAAACCAAGGGTCACGCCCGGCGGCTAACGCTCAACCCAGGCGTGCCAACCAACCGACAAACCTGGGACGGGCAGTCTCCGAATCGGTTCGCCAGGCAGAAACCCGCAGGGCCGAAGGTGCGTCCCCACAACGGACACCTTCCAGAGGGCCAGTCCAGGTGGAGCACCCACAGAGAAACGCTACTTCGGCCCCTAGCAACCCAGGCAGGAATTCTTCCGGCAGATCTTCATCCACCGAAAGAAGCCAGCGTGAAGTCGAAAGCCGTCAACCAGCCAGGACCGTGACTCGTCCGA
>CAZLKP010000233.1:3222-5623 GCA_964560095.1 uncultured Bacteroidia bacterium | reverse complement strand
TCCGACTCCTTCAAGGAGCTCTTCCAGTCGGGAGAGTCGGCCTTCCTTCAACAGGGAGACAGAGGTGCGATCAGCCAGACCTGCTGCTTCCAGTCAGAGCAGCCGGGAGCAACGGACTGTAACACCTTCCAGCAGGAGTAGTTCCACCAGTGAGCGTCCTGCCACCGTCAACCGGAGCTCGTCCAGAAGCTCAAGTCCTGCTCAGAGCAGCAGTTCTTCCCGGACGTCGGAAAGCAGGAGTAACACCTCCTCCAGAGAATCCGGTAGCAACAGCACTCCACGCCGCTCTAATTCCAGCAGACGGTAAAGTTGGCCATCCCCCTCTCACAAGCCCCTCATTCGGATCATCCGGGTGAGGGGCTTAAGCTTTCCCTTAAAAGGGAGCCTTTTCGTTTTTATTCTAAAAACAGTCTAACCTGGGAAATATCTGAATATTTACTCATCACCTGCCTTTTCGCTCATTGTCAGCCACTTACACCCAGGCCAACTAACATGAATCTTACAGCCTGGCATTTCCACCCCTCAGACAAAACCTTACACACGCCTGTTTTTACTTTAAAATTATTCTTAAATTAATGATTTAGACACGATTTAATAACATTTAGATAATGATTTATCAGCTCGGGCTTCTCCTGTTTATCCTTGTATACACACCATTTATTTCCGCCCAGGAATCTCAATTTCCCGCCATGCATGACTACATCGCCTTCGACAGGGAAGCTGAAGTCCTGAATCTGACCGAAGTGAAAAAGGCCATTGGCTCCCCCATAGCCGTGTTAAAATCAGACAAACCCCTCAACATTCATTGCCGGGTTCTTATAGATGAATACGGCCGTTATGTGCGACATACGGTCAACCGTGTGGACCATCCGGAACTCATCGGCCCCGTCGCTTTACAGATCCCCAATCTCCAGTTTTTGCCCGCCGAAAAAAATCGTGAGCACGTGAGCTGTTGGGTCAATGTTCCCTTTACATTTCAGCCTTCAGATGCGGCGAGAATGAGGCGTGAGCCCTACCATCGGCCGCGCCTTATTCCCAACTTGTATAGCCCCCCCTTACCGACATCATCCTGGAATCAGCTCCGGAGGTATGACCAGGCGCACCAATGGGTCGAATCAGCCGGACTAGCCACACAGATGCTAAAACGTGGGCAAAAATGGTTTCGCCGGATGGCCGGAGAAGAAAAGCTTTCACTGTATCTCCTGAGATCCAGAGCCCTTCTGGCCCAAGGCATGACTGATGAAGCCCACCGCGACCTTAATGAAGCTCTGGCACTGGCACGAAGAGAAGGGAGCCTCCAGGCAGAAACACAGATCAGAAGTCTGCGGATCCTGTCCTGGCTGGTGATTGGAGATCCCTCGAATATCGTGGAAGACTACCGGTTTTTGTCTGATGAATGGCAAAAAGCCATCGCCTGGAAAGAATGGCAAGAGGCTCTACAGGCAAAACCGCTGCGTGACTCCTTGCTGCACGGCGACTGGATTGACATGAGCGATGGACTGCCGACAGACCTCAAAGGCATCATCTATGGGCTCGGAATCATGGAACATGATCAGGTAAAAAATGCTTTGCCGTGGCTGGAAATTGCTTACACTTCAGCTGGTGACGGCGTGTGGAAACGAAGTTCAAGTATTCGCATCGCCGAATGTCTCATGAAACAGGCTCAGGCCAGGCGACAAGTAGAGGCCTGGATGACCAACCTTCCGAACAAATAACCTCTGCTGAAAACAGAAAATGACGAGTTGAAACAGAAAATCAGGTCTGACAAGATCAAAAAAAATCTTACATCTCCAGGAGTCAGCTTCAACCTATATTAAACTCCTGGAAAAATCGAGCATTCTTCCTCTCAGTAAATTGACAAACAGGCATTTATATCCACAATCACTCCATAGATGGCTTTTCGCGCAAAAGATCAGGGACAGAGGATTTCCCCAAATTCTAACACCTGATACCCAATTTCAGCCTTCTGAGAGACAACCTCCTGTACATCCCCTCCCAAATAATAGATTAATCACAAACTTTCCAGTTATACAATAACCAAATTACCAGATAATGAAGCACTTACAAAAAAATAAATCTTTCGAAGGCCAAACTATTCAATCGTATAAATCAACAACTCGTTCCAAAAACCTAACGGTTTCCCCTACTGAATGAACCAGTCATGTGAAATACTTCAGGCCCGGGACCATTTTTGGTATCCTCCTTGCACTCATGTGGACAGATCATTGAAAGAAGTGGTTGTTACCAGCATGGGGTTTGCAGAAAATCTTCAATGAAGATCTCTTCGAACTTTTTCAGAGCAAGGGCTGGGGTCGATTCTTCCGGAAGCCGGAATGAGTCCCCCAGTTTTTCAGAGCAAGGGCTGGGGTCGATTCTTCCGGAAGCCGGAATGAGTCCCCCA
>CAZLKP010000233.1:0-3122 GCA_964560095.1 uncultured Bacteroidia bacterium | reverse complement strand
CAGTTTTTCAGAGCAAGGGCTGGGGTTGATTCTTCCGGAAGCCGGAATGAGTCCCTCAGTTTTTCAGAGCAAGGGCTGGGGTCGATTCTTCCGGAAGCCGGAATGAGTCCCTCAGTTTTTCAGAGCAAGGGCTGGAGTTGATTCTTCCATGAGATGGAATAGAGTCCTCCGGTTTTTTTAAAGTGGGTATTGGTTAATGGAAAAGCCTGTCAGAACCGCAGCTTTCCGAAATGACACCAAAGGTTCGCAATCATGTAGCGGCATTCTCGAAAGAGGGTGCCGCTTTTTTAGGTTCATGTGATACATACCTTAGTCATAACTGTAGGAAAACCTGTAATTTGGCCAGAATCCAGTTCCCAGTACCCAGCAATAATTTCATTTCGATGTCTTTACTTTCCCGATTGTTTGGCTCCGGCATGCAGGAGCAGCGCAGTAAAATGGCTGAAGCGGTCAAGGACATGCACGATTTGGCCGTCATACTTCAGCAGAAGGAGCTGGCCCAATCGCTCAGCGACTTCCGCGAGACGATCCATGAGCCCTTTTTGTTTGTGATCGTGGGGGAAGTAAAGGTAGGCAAAAGCTCATTCATCAATGCCTTGCTGGCAACCGGAGAAGAAATCTGTGCTGTGGCTCCGGATCCATGTACCGACACCATCCAGCAGGTTATATATGGGGAGGAGAAGCATGAGGTGGAGATCAATCAGTACCAGAAAAAGATCTACCAGCCGGTAGAGATTCTCAAACACATCTCGATTGTAGATACTCCTGGCACCAACACCATTGCTAAGCACCACCAGGAAATCACGGAACAATTTGTCCCACGGTCAGACCTTGTGGTCTTCGTTTTTGAAGCGAAAAACCCCTACCGTCAATCGGCCTGGGAGTTTTTCCAATACATTCATTCAGACTGGCATAAGAAGACCATCTTTGTGCTTCAGCAGGCAGATCTGATGAGTGCCGAAGACCTTGCTGTGAATGTGGAGGGTCTAAAAAAGCACGCCATCAAGGAAGGGGTCACAGAACCGGTTGTTTTCGCGCTGTCAGCCAAGCTGGACCTGGAGGGAGAAATAAAAACCAGTGGGTTTGAGCCCCTGCGCACCTACATCCGGGATCACATCACGAATCGTGATGCTCTTGCGCTAAAGATGCGAAGCAGCCTCGATAGCGCCTATCGCTTTCATGAAAAATTACAGCCCACCATCGAAGAAATGGTGCTACAGTTGGCAGCTGACAAGACCTTCCGGGAGGAGGTGTCATTTACACTGAAGGAGCAAAGCGAGCGATCCAACAAACAGGTCCAACAGTTGATCGAGCGCATGATTATGATCGCATCACTGGCCATGCCAAAGGCGACTTAAAGCAGGAACTGGGTGTGCTGCGTCTCACCGGAAAAAGTTTTCGGTCCATTTTCAGCAAATCCGCCTCGCCCAAAGCCAGCATGGAGGTATTCACCAAAGACCTGGAGCAAAAGCTCACAGCCAACTTCGAGCAGCGAACGCAGGATGGCGTCGAAGACATTGCAGATTCGATCCGGCAGATGGCGCAGATCATTGATCTGAAAATCAAATCCAGCACGGCCCTTCAGAAGCCCCGGCAGGATGTATTTGGGGATATTTCGGAGCGGCGAAAGATGGTGATGGGAGATTTGAAGAAGAACTTTTCCGAATTCCTCCAACGCACCGAAAATTTTGCAGGCAAAGAAATCATGCCACGGGCGTCTTCCGTTTCGCCCAATCTGGCCGCTGGCAGTGGTATGGCCATCATTGGCATTGTCCTTACGGCTATGACCTCCATTCCAGCCCTTGATATCACCGGCGGCATCATATCAGCCGTTGGCTTTTTGTTTGCTGGCGGAACCATTCTACTCAAGCGCGGGAAGATCATTCAGGGTTTCAATGAAGAAATCAAAAAGGGAAGAAAACAACTCGAAGAAGTGCTCACAGATAAACTCGAAGGCTATGTGGCTCACATCCGACAGAAAATCGACAGCAACTTCTCCGAATTTGATGAGATTTTAAACGAACAAGCCACCTACCTCAGCATCAATCAGGAAAAGTATCAGACAATCAAAGATCATTTAGAAGAGGTGCGCAAAAGCATTTCCTGAGGAATAATGCTGCAACAACTTCTGCCTAAACACGGTTAGAAAAATCGCAGGGGTTAAAAAAAGTTCTATCTTCCGCGTAGATTGACTCTGCCCTCTCATTTTTATGGAAAATTTCTACCCGCCATTATCTCTCAAAAACTACCTCGCATGATATTCGGGATCCTCAAAGAAGCAGACGATCCAAGAGTGGCCATGGCACCATCAACCGCCAAGAAGATGATCAGCGCCGGCCATCAGATTATTCTGGAATCAGGTGCGGGGAACGAATCTTTCTACTCAGATCAGGAGTTCGAAGCCGCAGGTGTGACTGTCACCTCTGCAGACAGCGTGCTTGCTGATGCTGAAGCGATCGTATCTCATTCCCCCCTGGAACCACAGCAAACAGGCAAACTGAAGCCTGGTACCATCCTCATCTCCATGTATGCTCCACGGAGCAATCCGGAAATCAGGGAGCAGATGGCAGCCACCAGTCTCTGGCCATTTAGCCTGGACATGATACCACGCACATCAATTGCGCAATCGATGGATGTGCTGTCTTCGATGGCTTCCCTGGCCGGTTATCGGGCCGTGTTGCTCTCGGCTACGCATTTGCCCGGTTATTTCCCCATGCTGATGACTGCAGCCGGCACCATTCCGCCTGCCAAAGTGTTGATTCTGGGGGCAGGCGTTGCCGGCTTACAAGCCATTGCTACCGCTCGCAGGCTGGGAGCAAAAGTAGAAGCATTCGATGTGAGATCGGCAGTGAAAGAAGAAGTACAATCACTTGGAGCAAAGTTTGTCGAGGTGGAAGGAGCCACCGAAGATCAGGGTGCTGGTGGCTACGCAGTGCAACAAACCGAAGCGTATCAGCGCCGCCAAAAAGAGCTGATTCACGATCATGCCTCCAAAGCTGATGTGATCATTGCCACAGCCAATATTCCTGGTAGAAAAGCACCGCTATTGATCGAAGAACGAACAGTGGAAGCTATGAAACCTGGTTCCGTTGTGGTGGATTTGGCAGCTGCCACCGGAGGCA
>CAZLKP010000232.1:2905-7783 GCA_964560095.1 uncultured Bacteroidia bacterium | reverse complement strand
TGATCGACTCAGTCGTACCATAAATGCTGGATTCCTTCTATCTTAGTTCCATGATAAAAGAGGACAAACGCAGATATCCGATCGGGCCGGGCTTTCATCCCAGAGAGCTGAGCAAATCCCAACGCATGGAACACCTCAAGGTGCTGGCGGAGCTCCCCGGGTTACTAGCTTCTGTCGTGGAGCCGCTGGATGAGGATCAACTTGATACTCCCTACCGGCCTGGCGGCTGGACTGTGAGACAGGTGGTTCATCACATGGCCGATAGCCATCTCAATGCTTACGTCCGTATTCGGCTGGCGCTTACAGAAAAGCATCCCGCTATTGCCCCTTACGAGCAGGACCTCTGGGCGGAGTTGCCCGATGCCAGTTCTATGCCGGTAAGTGTGTCACTCAACATTCTCAATGGGATTCATCGTCGCCTTGTAGCCCTGCTTCGCCACTTGAGCGATGATCAGTTTGAGCGTACGCTTGATCACCCGGAAAACGGTGTCATCACCATCGACCAGATGCTGAGCAAATACGCCTGGCACAGCCTGCATCACCTGGCCCATATCACCACCCTCGTTGATCTAGAAGGATGGTAAACCATGGTGAAAATTATCCATAAAAAGGTCCCGTTTGAGATAGAGCCCAGGCTCAGGGCCTACCTCAAAGCATATGGTCGGGAAATGAAACTCCCGATCATGTACACGGATCTTCTGCGCTACTCCGAAGGGGTCACTCTTTATGACAAGTACGGCCAGGATACCCTGTGGATTTCCTTGCTCTACGCCCAGAATGACCTGGCCCACATCAACGAGGCCCTCAAAAAAATCTACGCCATTCTTCGCGCCAATGGCGATATGTCGGTGATGCAGCACCTCTTTGTTGACCGCATTGATCTGTGCCTCTATGGCAACTCCAAGCCCTTTCGGGTCCGCATTGTAAATAAGATCAACGACAACTTCGACTACTTTTACATCAAAAATGCCGATGCCTCCCGCATCTACGGGCTGGAGCTGGAGCATCTGCTGTCTCCCAACAGAATCTCCTATGTCGTGGATGAAAACACGCTGATTGAGGAGCACATTGCAGGCATTCCCGGGGCTGAGTTTTTTGACAATTACCTCAAAGTCGGTCGGGTGGAGAATGAAATCCGTTTGGCCAAGGAATTTGTCAAATTCAACGAGCGCTGCTTTGTGCGCCTGCTCGGCGACATGCATAGCAGCAACTATGTGATCGAGATCATGCCCGACTTCGAAGATATTCATTACCGAATCCGGGCCATAGATTTTGATCAGCAAAGCTACGAACCCCGGAAAAGCATTTACCTTCCCCAGTATTTTAAGCAGAATATGCCTATCATCGACGTGGGGCTGAAACACATGACCCCGATGACCGTGCGACAATATCAGCGGGAGGAGCGGGCCATGATTGCCAGCCGGATTCGCTACCAGTCGAGCCAGGTCAATGATCTCCTCAGCGGCATGGCCAGTGCTACCCTTTCCAAGCCAGAATCCGTTCCCATTCTCCGCCAAGAACTGGCCGACCACTACAAAGATGATCGGTTTTTATCCTGCGAAACCATGGGGGAACTGGTCAAAGAAAGTCTCGGCATGCTGGCAGAAAAAGATTGAGCGAATGGCCGACAAGCGAACACCAGATCCATTCATGATCTGCGGTATTCTGCCCAATTCTCCGGACCATTTGCCGCTTCCTATTCGAAGTTTACAGAAAAGGTCAGCACCTGAGAATACAAATTGCTGATGGCCACAGCATGCGTGGTATTGGTGGGCTGGTAGATATTGGAGAGGCCAAAGGAATAACGGATTTCCGGAGATAATTTCAGGCGGTCTCCGTAGAGATTCCAGCCGATTCCTACAACCAGACTGGCATCTTGGGTGTTAATCTTGAGGCGATTGTTATCGTCAACCACCTTTTTATCCGATTGCAGATTGAATCCAAGCTGAGCACCGGTGAGTACATACAGCCGGTGACGTTCCCAGTATTTGGTGCGCCACTGCAACAGAACAGGAATATTGAAATAGGCGGCTTCAATCTTTCGCACAACGGGGGCAATAGAATCAAAAGGTTCTACGGCATCTTCGAAAAAGTAATTGAAATCCCGCTGCTCCAGAGAGATGCCCGGAATAATTCTCAGGGCCAGATAATCCTTGATGTTAAAGTTGGAGATCATAGCAAAAGACATGCCCCACCGGGGTACGACTTCAATCTGATCCAGCCAAACCCCTCGATCAAAGACCCGGATTTGCTCCTTCAGATTATATCCATTCCAGTTGAGTCCCATTTGAAAGCCCAGGTGAAAATTCTTGCTGTCAAACGGGTGCTTTCCATAGGTCTGGGCGGTAGCAACTGATTGCATCCCCACAAGGATCAGGAAAAACACAATGAGACGATTCATGCGCACTTGTTGTTCTTTGTCTGAAACGCGTAAATACTGCTCAATAGATCGTCGTTTTTATTGGTGAATGAGTCCACGAATATGGAAAGTCCGAAAATGGAAAACAATTCAATTTCAGCCGGGTTATGACGCACCCTTTTACCGAAAACAAACGAAGGTTTCGATCAAAAGATTGCCTGGAACAACAAACGACGCTGCCTCCTGATTGTTACAGGAAACCGCGCCGTCGTTGGCTGAATACCGGTGGGGAATGCTTAAATCCCGATCATGCTCAGCAAAACCGAACCGACGGACATACCAATGGAGAAAATCAGGGCCCACCAAAAGTCTCGGATATCAAAACTCTTCATGAGTTTGGCAACCAGCATCACCAGCAAGGCATTAATCACAAAGGTGAACAGCCCGAGAGTGAGAATGGTCACGGGAAAGGAAATGAGTAACAGGAAGGGTTTGATGAAGGTATTGACGAGGGCAAACAATACCGCAGCGATAATCGCACCGCCAAACCCATCCACACGCACCCCTTCGAGCAGGCGTGAGAGTCCAAGAATCACGAGTCCGTTTGCTACAATTTTGATGAGCCAGTCCATGGTGATAGATTAATGTTGATACAAGTGGCAGTAATGAACTGAATGACTGGTTGTTGGCGTTCTTCACACCTCCAGTCTATCTTTGAAGGTAAAATAAATGAATGAAGCTGATCAGTCAACCTGTTTTCTCATCATAACGACGCAGGTGTGTACAAATGGTTGGAAAGCAGATCGGAGACGGCGGTCTATAAGGTGAAAGGGCGCTCACCTGTTTGTTGTTGGAGAATCTCCTGGTCAGGTTCCTGTTTAACAAATCCATCACCCCCGACTTCCTTTGAGCTTTTTAGCTTGCCCGCCTCTGGCGGGTGAGCCCCCCAATCACGATTAACCCAAGAGATTTTCCGCCATGACCCGAAACACGCCCAGATCCCCCGGCTCGGCCCCGACGATCTTTGCCTCCTCATCCCACTCACGCATTTTAATCATCATCGCGAAATCTGTATGCTGCTCGAAGGCTACCGCCTCATCCTCGGTCATCGGGCCACCCTGGAAGCGCAGGGTCTCCTTGGAGGCCTCGCTCAGCTTGTCGTAATAGCCCATCTGCCGGGCTGTGAGGTAGCGCTTGGCAGCCACATGGCTGCGGACAAGGGTTGCCATTCGCTCCGAAAAGCCTAGGCGGAGCAGGTATTGCGCTCCCAGTTCCTCATGATCCATCACACCGAATTCATCCATTCGCTCGCCTGCTATCCCGTGGTCCCCGTAGAGATGCCCCACGTCATGAAACAGGGCTGCGAGGATTACCTCATCATCATAGCCCTCCTTCCGGGCACATGCTGCCGCCTGCAGCGCATGCTGTAATTGCGTTACGTTTTCGCCATATTCTTCTGAGCCATACTGCTCGTATAAGCCAAATAATTCGTCGAGGTTGTTGTCCATTGGTTGTTTAACGTTGAATGAAAATAATCGCACCTATTTCTCCAGCTCCATATAATCCTTCAATGCCCCGTTCAGGTCGTACATCTTGAAATACAACTGATCCCGGAATATATCGATCCGGCTGTAATGATGGCCCCGGTAGAGCTTGGTGGTAAACCAGGATCGGGTAGGGGAGAAGTCTTCCAGGTTGCCTCCTGCACCTCCGCTCACGAGATACACCACGCCATATTCTGGATCTACTTTCAGGTCACGAATAGGCCAGGTGCGTTCATATGTATGCAGGTGACCGAAAAATACGATATCCACACCATACTGCTCGTATAGCGGGACTAATTCCCGTACCTGGAGGTCGCCGAGATGTGTTTGACTGTTTTTCCAGGTATTACCGTAGTCATCTTCGTCAGAGGTAAAGGGCGCATGATGATGAGCCACAAACTTCCAGGTAGCGCTGGAAGCCGCCAGCTCTTTCTCCAGCCATTCGTATTGCTCCCCGCCTGGTTTGAGCTCGTCTCGTTCATTGGAGTTGAGAATGAAAAACTGTGCGTTGCCATAGCTATAGCTGTAGTAGGCGGGAGCATGTTCCGCCATGCCATGATAATGCCGGTACCAGACCAGATCCGACTCCCCATTCCCAGCTACCGGCAGAGTCGGAATGCGCTGATGCAGCGCGCCCATACCAGCAAAGTATTCGTAGGTCCATTCAAAGCGGTGAGGAGCTTTTCCGCCATCTGTCAGATCCCCAAGATTCAGAAGGAAATTGGGACGTTCCTCCCACACCAGTTCACTTAGGCGCTGGTTGACATGGGGGCGCGCCTCAGGATCTCCGCATACAGCAAAGGTCCAGGCGGCACGCTCCGCCACGGCAGTTTGAAACGATAAAACCCCGCTGGACAGCTTGTCTCCGGGCTCGCTCTTCCAGTCGATTTCATAAAAATACCGGGTTTCTGCTTCCAGACCTTCGATCACCAGATGGCCCATGCCTTCGGGACAATCCACCGATGTATACTCCTT
>CAZLKP010000232.1:281-2895 GCA_964560095.1 uncultured Bacteroidia bacterium | reverse complement strand
GGGCCTGCGGTGAGATGAAACTGACCGGGAATTTTATAGCCGTTTTGTACCAGCTCGCACACTTCTGCATAGCGCTCCTGAATCTCCTGTTCGGTCAATGCTACATCGTGGACGCGCAGGTGTTTCAGTAAATGCCCGATCTGCATCCAGGGTTCTGCACCCAGGTATCCTTCCAGATCCAGGTGGGCCAATTCCGGCGTGGCCCCGATTGGCTGGGGACTTCGGTCCTGTTCCCGGCCGTTGACAAACAGCCGAATGATTTCACCGTCTGCTGTCACCGCGACATGGTAGAAATACTTGTTGAATCCACGGCCAACATCGGCCAGCAGCGGTTCGTGGTGCCTACCCATCTGAAAAGTCATGCTACGGGCAAAGTAGCTCATGGCCCAGGCACAGGTGTCACGCTCGCCAACCCGCAAGGCAGCGGTCACTCCCACGGGCTGATTGACATGATCCAATATCCAGAATTCCACAGTGAATGTTTCATCCGGAACCTGATCGTCCACAAGGATTCTGGGCAACCGATCGGACGGCATATTTCCCTGATATCGCAGAGGGTATGGAGCCTGAGAAAAGAGATCCCAGGAACCGGATAAGGGTTGGGTAAGCGGTAGCAGCTCGGTAGCAGCTTCTCGCGGCAATGCGTTTCCCGGCCAAAACCAATGATCGACCAAAGGCTGGGCCTGCATCGTGCCGATGCCTGAAAAAAGAAGCAAAATCCGAAGGAAATAGTGATCCATCAGGAATATATTTTCAATCAAATAAGCCTTCTGCCATTATCTCTTCGTTAGACTTCGGATTATCCTTTTGTTACCACAACGGAAGCTTACATCTGGTTAATGTTAACCTAATATTCATTGTTGTTTTTTCAACTTACAAAACTCTTTCTCTGTGACGTACCCGATCTATTCTAGACCAGCGCCTGTTCTGAGTCAGTTTCGCCTGCAACCCACCGGACTGGAGTTGTATTGGGACAACGGGATGAGGCAGACCGTGCCATACGGTTGGCTGAGGGATCAGGACCCGAAACAGTGGCACCGCAACGGCCAGCGGCTCAGCACCATGCAAAACTGGCCGGATCAGCTACATCCGGATCATGTAGAGTTGTCCGGAACGCAGGTCCGCATCACCTGGTCGGGTGATTCTCATTTGACAGAGATTGATACACATGCGCTGTGGAGCTATGGGAGCAGTCAGGAACACCCGGCGGGAATGGTGATGTGGAACCGAATGCTGGAGACCGATCTGTGCATATTTGACCATAAGGTTGTGGCGGAGTCGGCAGAGCAGCGTCTGAACTGGCTCCAGACCTTTCAGGAATATGGCTTTGCCGGTTTGCGCGGAATTCCCCTGACTGAGAATGCTCTGGAACAAGTCATCCAGGTACTGGGTCCCATCCGGGAGACCAATTTTGGACGGATATTTGAAATCTGTGTGAAAGAAAATCCAGCGAATCTTTCTGACAGCAGCCTGGCGCTTCCGCCCCGGACTGAAAATCCCTATCGCGACCCGGCACCTGGCATTCATACGTTGTTTTGCATTCGCCCGGCCGCTGAAGGTGGCGACATTATCCTGGTTGACGGGGCCTTCATTCTCAGAAAATTGCAGAAGCAAAGCCCCCAGGCCTACCGACTTTTGGTGGAAATACCGGTGAAATTCCGATACCGGGATGAGCAGGTCTGGCTGGAGCACGAGCGCTGTATCGTCGAGGAATCACCTGATGGTGCGTTGCGAAGCCTGGCTTTTAACAACCGATCTGTGAACCAGTTTGTGGGTCCCCAGGCGCAGAAAAAAGGCTGGTATCAGGCATATCGTTTCTTGGAGAAAGAAATTCTCAATCCCAAAAACCAGATTCATATTGAGCTACGCCCGGGGGAATTATTGCTCATCAACAATCGGCGCATTCTCCACGGACAGACAGCATATTCTGCTTGTTCAGATCGTCTGCTCTTGGGTTGCTATCTGGAGCATGACCAGGTTCACAGTGAGCTACGGAGGTTACGGTAATGGTGGGAAGGAGAAAAAATGGTTGTTTTTGACCATTGACTACTTCTACGCTCTCACTGGTAGTTGGCGGCCTTCTTCTGCTGCTTTTTTGTCCATGTTGGCTCCCACACCCATGCCGATAACCATTCCTATGGGGAGGAAAGTGGCTATAAACGCCATGTTATCCAGCGCAAAGGCAATGCCCGTTCCAATTGGGAGTCCGAATATGGTCATGCCAAGAGCCATCCAGTTATTGCGGTTGGCATGGATCGCGGACAGGTTGAGTTCTTTTTTGACCAGGCCCAGGATTCCAAGGAAGTGCCTGTTAAGTTCCTTTTTGTAGGTCTTGTCAACGGCTTCCATCTCGTTGAGACGTTGGACCCTGTCAGAGATCTTCTGCTGAATGTCTTCTGGAATGTCTCGTTTATTCAGCTCATCAATTAGTGTTTCCAGCTTGCTGGTAGGTTGATCGAGGTTTTTTGACGGTGGAAGTATCGCGAGAGCGAAGTGGCGTAATAGGCATGGGCCGAGATTTTATCAGTTAAATTACGCGAGAAATCGAAAAACGAAAAGAGATCGTTGTTGTGGAGGGGCCTCGAACCCGTCCTGATTCTCGGGATGGCAGGCC
>CAZLKP010000232.1:0-271 GCA_964560095.1 uncultured Bacteroidia bacterium | reverse complement strand
AGGGGGATTTCTCCGGAAATCAAATCTTCAATGAATTTTCGGGATTTTTTCTTTTTGATTTTTCTTTCCAGAATTAAGGCCTCACGCTTATTCTCGCATTCTAGGGAGAATACTACTTTCCAAGGCATTTTTTTTCGTGTATATCTTCCACGGCCGCTGTTGTGACTATCCAGTCGGTTGGTCACATTCTGGGTGCTCCCAATATAGAATGAATGATCTACCTCAGATTGGAGAATGTAAACGAAGTGTGGCATCTCTTGTAGATATAAAA
>CAZLKP010000231.1:6990-7794 GCA_964560095.1 uncultured Bacteroidia bacterium | reverse complement strand
GGACCGGTGGCAATGGAGGTGGCGCCCTCGCCTGTGCCCGTCGGCTCAATAACTGGGGAGCCATAACTGATGTATATCTGGCCAAAGAAACAGACCAACTTACTCCTGTCCCCCGATTGCAATATGAGATATTGAAAAAAAAACGCGTTCCGGTCTTTCAGCAGCAGGCGCCAGAGGAGGGCGCTAAACCCGATCTGATTATCGACGGAATTATCGGATACAGGTTGTCCGGAGCACCGCGAAACGTGGCAGCAGAGATGATTCAATGGACGCGGCAGAACAGCGCCCCGGTACTCTCCCTGGATACTCCCTCAGGAATTGATCTGACAACTGGATTTATTTATGATCCGGTGGTAATGGCAACAGCTACCATGACACTGGCCCTGCCAAAGGAGGGGCTCCTGTCACCCTTTTCCAAAGCAGAAGTCGGCGAGTTGTATCTGGCAGATATTTCTGTTCCACCAGAACTCTACGCACTTCCTACGCTCGGGCTTGAGGTAGGGCATGTGTTTGCAGAGTCGGAGATATTGCGGCTGACATAAAAAAAGTCGCTCATGCAAACATGAACGACTTTTATGTGCCCAGGACTGGACTCGAACCAGCACGCCCGCAATGAGCACTAGCCCCTCAAGCTAGCGTGTCTACCAATTTCACCACCTGGGCAGGTGTGAGAAAAACAAAGTTCCTGATTTTTCGGAAGATTTTTTCAATCTTATACCCGAAAAACGGAGGAACTTGTAAATTAGTAGTGATTCGGCAGGGGCTCGAACCCTGGACCCTCTGATTAAAAGTCAGATGCTCTAC
>CAZLKP010000231.1:5311-6980 GCA_964560095.1 uncultured Bacteroidia bacterium | reverse complement strand
AGCTACCGAATCGAACCGCAGAAAATAAATCCTGCCGCCTTTTGCGTGTGCAAAGATACAGCGCTATTACACAATGTCAAACCGACACCTACTTTTTTTCCTGGCGTCTATCCTCACGGCAGGATCCCCTTCTTTCTGCTCCCTCGCAAGCCCTCAGGACAGTCTTTTCGATCAGGCCAATAAAGACTTTCTGTACGAAAATTTCCAGTCCGCAGTTCGGAATTATTCCATGCTCGTAGAGCAAGGCAAAGACGACGAACAGCTGTTTTACCGCCTCGCCTTTTTACACGAGCAACTTCAACAATATCCAGAAGCGGTATTCTATCTGCGAAAACTCAACTGGCATACCAAAGACCCACTCATTGATGAGAAGCTCGTCTCTCTGCTGGAACGGCCTGATCGGTCGATAGCTGCTGGAGATCCCCCTTCGCCCTGGACCCTTCACCTGGTGCGGCACGTCTGGTGGTGGGTCGGGGGAATCGCAGCAATCTTTTTGCTCGCAATCGGGATATTGCTACTCCGATCCTGGCAGTACAATACGCATCTATCTCTCGCCCTGGGGTCTGCCGGATTACTGGCAGCGTTACTATTTCTCCTCACCTTGCAGCTTTATATACCCCGTGGGGTTATTGTTGTGCCGACTTATTTTTACGAATCTCCCAGTTACGGTGCGGGCCGGGTGTCATGGCCACTCCAGGCAGGATCGGTTGTCCGGTTGCTGGAAGAAAAAGATATCTGGCAAAAGGTCTCCGCCAATGACCAGGAAGCCTGGGTACCTGCCTTTGTTTTGGCTCCGCTGGAAGAATGGCAATAATGCAAACAGGATGAAGAACCCTTATCTCTACCTTCCCTTGATCGCAGGCATGTTCCTGACAAGTTGTGCCTCCACCTTGATGCTTCGGGAGCATCATCGCGAACTCACCCGGCTGGCTTCCGGGACCCTGAGCCCCGAGGAAACCTTTGAAGGGCTCTCAAGCGTGCTCGTGGAGGTTTTCGAAGATGTCCAGTCTTTCAACAATCCCGATCAACGGGTTCATTTCATTCGGAAGTTCGCCAAACAAAACGACGAGGAAATCCGGATCATTCTGCGAAATCTTCAGGAGTGGCAGCAGTCTCTCCGGCCTATCGAAAAAGGCCGGATGGTGCTCAGCCTTGCCCGACAGCCTGCCACCAAAGAATTGATCCGTATGCTACCCGACCTCCTGCAAATGGTCAATGACAATGAGCAGCAGCTGAGCCGGATGCGGAAACTATTGCTGATGTATCGACTTCGGCAATGGATAAACCAGGGCGGCTCAAACGACTAATGGCGGACGCCTGCGAGGATTGGCGATTCTGGGATAATCACCAGCAGATTCTTTTTTATTGCTCGTGGATTGCCTTCTCCTATTATCTTTGTCGACATCAGTTTGAATGGATTTCTGATGGGAAAAAGACTTCTCGGCCTGATGTTCGGCGGCAAATCGCCAGAGCATGATATTTCAAAACGTTCGGCTACCAATATCTTCGCCGCGCTGGATCGCAACCGCTACAACGTGGTGTTGATCGGTATTTCAAGAACCGGTGGATGGTTCCATGCCACAGAGCGGGAACTGCGCGATCCAAGCTGCGAAATTGGCTCAGAAGGCCGTCCGCTGATCCTTATTCCCGGATCCAACAGGCCAATTGC
>CAZLKP010000231.1:0-5301 GCA_964560095.1 uncultured Bacteroidia bacterium | reverse complement strand
GCGAAGCGGCCAGGTTTTCTTGTCCGGAGGTGGTCTTTCCCATTACCCACGGCCCCAATGGGGAGGATGGCACCCTTCAGGGCATGCTTCAGCAATTGAACATGCCCTTTGTCGGGCCGGATGCTCTGGCGTCTGCTGCATCCATGGACAAGGATGTGGCCAAGCGGTTGTTGCGGGATGGCGATCTGCTTGTTGCGGAGTGGATCACGGTACATGCCCATGAAAAAGAGGGTATCGACTTTCTCTCGGTGATCAATCGACTGGGAAGACCTGTGTTTATTAAACCCGCCAACATGGGTTCATCCGTCGGCGTGAGCCGGGCCAGCACCACGCAGGAATTTCGGGCAGCTATGGATCTAGCCTTTCAGTATGACACCAAAGTGCTGATTGAGGAAGCCATTGTAGGACGGGAATTGGAGTGCGCGGTGCTGGGCAATGAAGACATTGCTGCTACCAGTGTGGGGGAGGTTGGTATGACGACCGGCAACTTTTACGACTATGCGTCGAAATATGAGAGCAAAGACGCAGCCGAGATTCTCATTCCTGCCTCTGGCCTCGACGATCAGCTCCTGGCCAAGCTGATCCTGGTAGCGAAAAATGCCTTCCGTACACTGGGTTGTGAAGGCATGGCCAGGGTGGATATGTTTCTTACAGAAGAAGGGGCTGTTTATGTGAATGAAGTAAACACACTGCCAGGTTTCACCAACATCAGTATGTACCCCAAACTCTGGGAACATGCCGGAACCAGCTATGCTGAGCTCCTAGATGAATTGGTGAATCTGGCTCTGTCCAGGGGGGAGCGAATGCGAAAGGTTCAACGAAACCGGTAGAGAAGGAACTTCAGGTATCACTTATTCCCTGAAACGGATTATCCATCGTAGCCCCATGCCAAACACGGCAAAGGCCTCTCCGGAAATCTTTCCTCACTGGCATCCTTCTCATCCTTCTCATCCTTCGAACCGTTTGTTATGATATGGGCTGCCTCATTGCCTCTGATTTTTATACCAAGTTCATCCTATATGAATCCGCCCCGAATGATTCGATCCCTGATCCTGAGTTTGCTTCTTGTGAACGGTTTCCATGTCATGGCACAGCACTCGGTGGCCCGCCAATGGAACGAAGTCCTGCTGCAGGCCATTCGCGATGATCGGGCGAGACCTACGGTGCATGCCCGGAACCTGTTCCACACTTCGGTGGCCATGTACGATGCCTGGGCGGCCTATAATTCGGTTGCAGAGCCCTTCTTCCTGGGGAACCAATGGGGCCATTTCTACTGTCCGTATGGGGGAATGAGCTTCGGTGGCGATCCGATCGCGGAATGCGAAGAAGCGATGAGTTATGCGAATTACCACCTTATTCGGCACCGATTTCGCTTTTCTCCCGGCCAGGAAAAGACCTGGCGGAAATGCGACAGCCTCATGAATGTGCTGGGCTACGACCCCGCCGTCACATCTATCAATTACAGCACGGGTGATGGAGCTGCCCTGGGCAATTATCTTGCCCAAAGCCTCATAGCATTTGGCTTGCAGGATGGATCCAATGAGGCCGAAGACTATGCCAATCTCTTCTATCGGCCCGTTAATACTCCGCTGGATCCGGATCGCTGGCAGCCACTGGTGTTTGGGCTGTTTATCGATCAAAGTGGGGTGGTGAGCTCTGACGAACAACCGGAATTCCTGAGTCCGGAATGGGGAAGTGTTACCCCCTTCGCGCTGAAGGAAGAAGACTTGTCCGTGTTTAGCCGGGAGGGAGAAGAATACTGGGTGTATCACGATCCCGGTCCGCCTCCTTATCTCAACGATCCCTCCGGGCTGTATCAGTGGGGATTTGGCCTGGTGACCTGGTGGTCTGCGCATTTGGACCCGTCGGACGGGGTGATGTGGGATGTTTCTCCAGCATCCATCGGAAACATTTCTGAGCTGCCGGAAGGGCCGGATGCATGGCGTGATTTTTACGACGATTTTGGGGGAGGAGATCCAAGCTTGGGTCATGATCTCAATCCTGTGACGGGGCAGCCCTACACGCCCAACATGGTTCCCCGTGGGGACTACACCCGTGTCCTGGCCGAGTTCTGGGCAGATGGGCCCGATTCAGAGACACCTCCGGGGCATTGGTTTACCATCCTGAATAATGTGAATGATCACCCCCAGTTGATGAGACGTTTTCGGGGCCAGGGTCCAGAGCTAGATCGGCTGGAGTGGGATGTAAAGAGCTATTTCATTCTGGGAGGGGCCATGCACGATGCTGCAGTATCTGCCTGGGGCATCAAAGGCTGGTATGATTATGTGCGTCCGATTTCTGCGATCCGCTATATGGCCTCGTTGGGGCAGCGCACTGATCCCACTGCCGACAATTATCATCCGCAGGGTTTTGATCTGATCCCCGGGTTTGTGGAGACCGTGGAGGCTGGGGATCCATTGGAGCGATTTCCGGGGCAATTTACGGGTCGGATCAAACTCAAAGCCTGGCTGGGACCAACAAAGATTACCAATCCGGAAGTAGATCAGGCTGGTGTGGGGTGGATGCTGGCCCGGGACTGGTGGCCCTATCAGCGACCGACGTTCGTTACTCCTCCATTTGCAGGGTATGTTTCCGGGCATTCCACCTTTTCCAGAGCGGCGGCAGAAGTATTGACCCGCATCACTGGCGACCCATTTTTTCCGGGAGGTATGGGAGAGTTTGTGGCGAAAAAAAATGAGTTTCTGGTCTTCGAAGAAGGCCCCAGCGTGGATGTACATTTGCAATGGGCCACCTACTACGACGCATCCAATCAGACCAGCTTATCACGAATCTGGGGCGGAATTCACCCTCCAGCAGATGATATTCCGGGCAGAAAAATTGGGATTGAAGTCGGCAACGATGCCTTCGAGAAAGCCCTTCCTTATTTTGACGGGCGTGCGGAACCAACCATGGATCTACCTGTGGTGGAGGTATTTCCCAATCCGGTGGCTTCGGGGGAATTACTTCATGTACAGTTGAGGGTAGCACATGCAGAGATAGATATTCGCCTGTCGGATCTCAGTGGGCGTGAGGTGTACAGGGTTACTCATGCCGCTGTTTCGAGCAATAGCTTTACCAGTATCCCCGTAGGTCAGCTATCCTCTGGTATTTATCTCCTGCAGGTGATTGATGGTGATGGAGCGAAGGTCGTCAAGGTAGCTATCCGATAAGAGTGGTGATCACCCATAGTACTCCCGAATGCCATTCACCAACCGATCAAGGTCTAGGGGCCGAATGTACACATGGGGAGAAATCCTGAAGAGATCTTCCCGCTCATCTCCCATGAAGCCGATTACGATGTTGTGGTGCTTGAACAGCCACCTGTCCAGGCGGAGCTCCCCCTTCTGAGGGGCAGTGAAGCTGGCAATAGCACCGTAAAGCTCGTCATCGTCAAGATTGGTGCGAAGGCCCATACCCGGAATGTCTTTTACCTTTTCCCACCAATATTTTGTGAGGTATTGCAGCCGCGCTAGTTTCCGTTCACTTCCGATAAACTGGTGAAATCGGATCGCAGATCTGGCACCTAGCTCTATGGCGAAAGGCCGTGTACCACGATGCTCAAATTTCCGAATGTCGTTGTCCTGCCCTTCCACGTATCCCGTTATTGGCCAGAGAGATTCTATGCGATCAGGATGGATCCAAAGCATGCCGGTACTGATTGGGGCAGACATCCACTTATGGAGACTGGAGGCAAAAAAGTCGCAACCAAGGGTTTCCGGGTTTACCGGGAATTGGCCCACAGTATGGGCGGCATCAACAGCGATGAGCAGGTCTTGCCTTGATAGCCTTTGGCAGATTTGTTGAATTGGGAGCCGCTCTCCTGTGCGGAACAGGGTATCGCAGATCATCAGAAGTCTGGTTTGGGGCGTACAGGCTTCTGCGATCAGATCTGTCATGTCATTGGCGCTGCCCAGTGGGCGGGAAAGAGTCACCTGATTGATGATCCAGCCTCTCCGTCGGGCAAACAGATGTAGCGTATGCAGAACGGTTGGGTAGTCGTCTGTGGTGGTCAGGATTTCGCTACCAGGGGGGAGGTCAAGCCCCTGAATCACGGTGGCTAGCCCTTCGGTGGTGTTTCGGACAAGTGCGAGGTGCTCAGGATCGCATTCGAGTAATTCGGCTAATTCCTTCCTGAGCAGCTCCCGCTGCCTGAATTGTTCTCTCCATAGGACGATGGAAGGAGCTTTCCGCACATCTTCGCTCAATTCTTCCCGGTTGTGTTGGGCGTCTACCGTGGAGGGGCTGGCTCCACCATTGTTGAGGTAAAGATATTCATCCGGAAGCTGATATGCCTGCCTCACCTGTTCCCAAAAGGTTTCATCCCGGGCAGATTCGGCTGGTGACAGATGCCCGAATGTTGCAAGCCGGGCATAGACATCCTGCGCACGGGTAGATACAAGTGGTGCAGACAAGGAAGCAAGAACACCGGCTTTCATTGAACCGGAAACAAAATCACGTCGGGTCATATATATAGGGCAGCTTGGTCAACACATGGCGTAAACCAACGAGAATAGTAACCAATAATTTTCAGAAAAAAATACATAGATGTCAGAATCAGAACCCGGAGGCAATTAACATGACGAGGAGAACACCCTGAAGGCCTACCCCAATGCCGTAGCCCTTGACTACTTCTTTCACCTTATTTCGCTGGGCCTGATCCCGAAAGCCTTGGGCATAAGAAGGGTTGCCCTGAAACATCGCCGGGTCCGGCACATCTTCCATGTTGATTGAGGGAGGTATCGCTCCCACAATTACCCCAGTGATTAATCCTGTAAAAATACCCACAAACGGGTAAAACACGGTAGCGCCAAAAGTACCCCAGAATGATGCCCGTCGCTGATAGTATTCAGCCGCGTGCTCCCGGCCCAGCGAATACAGATCGGCATCGATCAGGCTATCGGGCAGAATCTCATTCTCCAGCATCATGACCGGAGGAAGATCCTCCGCCGAAAAGTACTGCCTCATTCCATCCTCAAAGAGGATGTAAGCAATTTCTGCCTTCGGAATCCGGATCTTTTCGCCCTCCAGATCGTTGAAAGGCTTGTAAAACACGTGCCAACGCTCCATATCGGTTACTCGACTGATAATTTCCTGATCGTTGCGCAACAAGATCAGATCCTGACCAGAGACGTGGGAGAAGGAGAGACAGATCAGGAACAGTAGCCCGGAATACTTCATGCTGGTTCGGTTCATGGCGACATGACATATCGGTAAAGACGAAGATAACCGGAAATTCGCTGCCAATTCGTTTACAAGTGCAACGACATTCGATTACATTCGTTTTGTGAATAATCTTAATTT
>CAZLKP010000230.1:7467-7809 GCA_964560095.1 uncultured Bacteroidia bacterium | reverse complement strand
GAGCAATATCGATGGTGATGATGCCTGCCTGCTGCATGAAAGCCGCAAACAGCGCCAGCGCGGTCAGAGCTGCAGAAGCAATGGCAAATCCTTTTCCAATCGCTGCAGTGGTATTTCCTACGGCATCCAGCTTGTCTGTGCGCTTACGTACTTCGGGTGGTAATTCGGCCATTTCAGCAATACCCCCTGCATTGTCGGAGATAGGGCCATAGGCATCTACAGCCAGCTGAATACCAGTATTGGCCAGCATCCCCACAGCTGCAATCGCAATTCCGTAGAGACCGGCAAAGAAATAGGAAATCAAAATTGCTGTGGCGATCAATAAGATCGGAATAGCGGTTG
>CAZLKP010000230.1:0-7457 GCA_964560095.1 uncultured Bacteroidia bacterium | reverse complement strand
CCCAGACCAGCAATGATGTTGGTGGCTGATCCGGTAACGGATTGGCGAACGATGCTTTTGACCGGCTTGGTGCCGGTTCCGGTGTAGTACTCGGTGACTTTTCCAACAGCTAGCCCGGCAGCAAGTCCAGCTAGCACAGCGAAGAATACGCCGTTATTGGTGTATTCGGTTCCATTAAAGGTCCATGTCTCAGGCATCATGACCTGGATGATGAAGTAGGCGACAACGACCATGACACCTCCGGAGAGAAATTCCCCCATGTTGAGCGCACGGTGAGGGCTTCCGCCTTCTTTTACCCGAACGAAAAATGTTCCAAAGATCGATACCAGAATACCGGCTGCTGCTAGCGCCAGGGGCAGCATGATTGCGCCAAGCCCTCCGGAAAATTCGGAGAAGGCCTCCAGGTTGATGAAGGCGCCACCCAGTACCATGGTACCGATGATGGACCCAACGTATGATTCAAACAGGTCGGCACCCATACCAGCAACATCACCCACGTTGTCGCCGACGTTATCGGCAATGGTAGCGGGGTTGAGTGGATGGTCTTCAGGGATACCGGCTTCGACTTTTCCGACCAGGTCGGCACCAACGTCGGCAGCCTTGGTGTAGATCCCCCCACCGACACGGGCGAAGAGAGCAATAGAAGAAGCTCCCAGAGAAAACCCGGAAATGACGTTGAGAACGACGCCCACTTCAGCGATTTCATCGCCAAAAGGCATGGCGCGATAAATCAGAAGTAATCCGCTAAGCCCCAGAACACCGAGCCCTACCACGCCCAGCCCCATGACTGAGCCACCTGCAAAGGCGACTTCGAGGGCTTTCCCGAGCGAGGTGCGGGCGGCGTTGGTCGTGCGCACATTGGCTTTGGTGGCCACACGCATACCAATAAATCCTGCCAGAGCCGAACAGATGGCACCGACGATAAAAGAAATAGCCACCCAGAAATTGGAGGCAGCTTCCGTTGATCCCTTGATTCCGAGCAGGACGGCGATGGCGAGAACAAAAATAGCCAGTACGCGGTACTCGGCTTTCAGAAAGGCCATGGCACCATCTGCGATGTTGGTGGCAATGCGGCCCATTCGTTCGTCTCCAATTTCCTGGCGGGAAACCCAGGAAGAGCGCCAAAAGGTGTAGAGCAGGCCAATCACGCCCGCGACAGGTAGTAGATAGATCAGGTTCTCCATTGGAAGATATCCTAAGTTGCTAATGAGGTTTGCGACAAAACTGCGAATCTTCGCTAATCAATGATCCCGCAAAATTAGTCCATAGGGGGGGAAATGCAAACCCCTGTGAGTCAACAAGTATAAATGTATCTAAATGATTTCATATAAATTGCCCTGAATCTCATGGTTGACCCGCGCCTGCCCACGCCGTAGCTTGCGTCCACATTTTGCTCTCATGAAATTTCCCAAGCCTTATTCATTGGCCGAAATCGCTGAAAAAATCGGCGCTACCCCGATTGGCGATCTGTCTGCCCCCATCACCGGTATCAATGAAATTCACGATGTGCAACCCGGCGACCTCACCTTCGTCGATGTGGAAAAATATTATCAAATGGCCTTAACCAGTGCTGCTACGACCATTCTCATCAATCAATCAACCGAGGTGCCAGAGGGAAAATCACTTCTTGTAAGTGATGATCCCTTCAGAGACTTCAACTGGCTCACAGAATGGCTCCGCCCCAGCTTGCCCCTTGACACGGCTGCCGTGCCGAAAGAAGAAGCAGGTGTCCGGATAGCAAATTCTGCCACATGTGGCCGGGATGTCATCATCGGGGAGGGATCTCAGATTGGCGCTCATGTTGCTATAGGATCGCACGTGCGCATAGGGGAAAGGTGCGCCATTTATCCGAATGTCGTCATTTACGACCACACAGTCATTGGGGATGATGTCACGATCAATGCGGGTACTGTGATAGGTGGGGAAGCCTTCTACTTTAAAACCCGCCCCGACCGCCGGGACAAAATGCTGTCCAAAGGCCGGGCAGTCATTCACGACCATGTGGATATCGGAGCCAATTGCACCATAGACCGGGGCGTGACGGGTGACACTGTTATCGGAGCCTGGACCAAACTCGACAATCTCATCCAGATTGGTCACGATGTGAAAATTGGGCAGCGATGTACCATTGCCGCTCAGGTGGGAATCGCCGGTTATGTAGTCGTGGAAGATGAGGTCACTCTCTGGGGGCAAGTCGGCGTTGTCAAAGATCTTACCATTGGTAAAGGTGCTACCCTTATGGGAAAAACAGGGGTCATGTCCTCGCTGGAAGGTGGCAAAACCTACCTGGGAATGATCGCATCTGACATCCGTTCGGTGTTGCGGGAAACAGCCGCGATCAAAAAACTTCCGGAGTTGATTCGCTGGTGGGAACAACAGTCTGAATAGGACTCTCCGCCAACCCTATCTCTCCGGAATCACTGACAAAAGTCGCGGCATCAGGATGCGGAAGCGCTGTAAATTGAAGGTCGATGAATTTCTACAATCTTACCCAGGAACGAACCTGCGAGGTATTGGATTCCTCGACGGCAGGGCTATCCGGTAATGAAGCCGCCAGGCGACTACTGGATCAGGGGCCCAACCAGATCGATACCAGCATCCGGATTTCGAGGTGGAAATTGTTTTTCGATCAGTTTCGCTCCTTCATCATTTATCTTCTACTCATCGCCGTGCTGTTTTCTCTGGTGGTGGGAGAATGGATCGACGGTGTTGCTATCCTCGCCATTTTACTGCTGAACGCCGGTATTGGGTATGCTCAGGAACTCAGCGCCCGAAAATCTCTCGAAGCCCTCAAATCCATGGAAGTACCCTTTGCCAGGGTATTCCGAAACCGGAACCTGGTGCAGGTTCCGGCAGCTGAGCTGGTCACGGGCGATGTGGTCATGCTGGAGGCGGGGGATCGGGTCCCCGCTGATCTTCGTCTCCTTGAAACGGCCATGCTCCGCATCGAGGAGTCTGCCCTGACTGGCGAAAGTGTGCCTGCGACCAAACACCATCAGGTGATCGAAGGAAAAATGTCACTGGGAGATCAGCTCAATGTGGCCTTTTCTTCCACCCGAATCCTTGAAGGATCGGGCAAGGGCATTGTTATTCGCACAGGACCCGACACAGAGATCGGGAAAATCACAGAATTGGTTCGGGAAGCAGAGAAAAGACTTACCCCGCTTCAAAAACGCCTGGAATCCTTCGGCTACCGACTTGGATCTCTGGTACTGGGTGTCAGTGTGATCATCGCAGCTACACTCGGAATCCAGGCATGGCTATCCACCGGCATAACCTGGGCCCTAGGCCTGGAGATCTTGCTGATTGCCGTGGCCCTGGCCGTGGCTGCAGTGCCGGAGGGGCTGCCAGCTGTGGTGACCCTCGCGCTTAGCATTGGGGTTAAGCGGCTTCTCAGACGCAATGCTCTCATCCGACGTCTTGCCTCTGTGGAAACGCTGGGGTCCTGCGATGTGATATGCTCAGATAAAACCGGTACCCTTACCCAAAACCGTATGACCGTGACCAGAGCCTGGACAGCGGATGCGGAAGCTCGGATATCCGAATCCGGGTATGCGCCGAAGGGGACCATTAGCCAACCAGTGAATCCGGATCTGTTTCGCGCAGGGAGCTGGTGCAATCATGCTTCTTTGGTCGAAGAGGACGGAGAATGGTCGCTTACCGGTGACCCAACCGAAGGTGCTTTGCTGGTGAGTGCCCGGCGGGCAGGGATCAGCGAACATCCTATCGCTGTGGAGGAGTGGCCTTTCGATTCAGAACGGAAGCGAATGAGTGTGATTGTGATAGATCCACAGAGCGGTGAGCGGGTTCAGTGGACCAAAGGTGCCCCGGATGAGATCCTGGAGATATGCAGTCATATCTTCATCAACGAAGAGATCACACCCCTCGAATCCGAGCATCGCAGTCAGATCGCCGCGCAGATCAGATCCTATTCGCAGGAAGCACTGCGGGTGTTGGCATTTGCTAAAAAGTCTTTGAGGCAGGAGCAGGGTATCAAAGAACGGGATCTGGTGTTTTTGGGCTTGCAGGCCATGATGGATCCTCCGAGAGAAGGGGTAAAGGAGTCGGTAGAGATCGCGATGGATGCCGGTATCCGCGTGATCATGATCACAGGTGATTTTCAGGATACAGCTGTGGCCATTGGTCAGCAGATCGGCCTAGAGGGAGTAGCCGTGAATGGAACCACCGTGGAAACGATGACAGACGCTGAATTGGACCAGACTTTGCAGGAAGGGACCAACTTTTTTACCCGGGTAGCACCTGTCCACAAGCAACGAATTATATCTTCGCTTCAACGAACCGGACATGTGGTGGCCATGACCGGAGATGGGGTCAATGACGCGCCGGCGCTGAAGCAGGCAGATATTGGGATCGCGGTAGGAAGCGGCACAGATGTGGCTCGCGAAGCATCAGATTTGGTGCTATTGGATGATGCCTTTACGACTATTGTTGCAGCGATTGAAGAGGGCAGAGGCATTTTCACCAATATTCAGAAAGCGATTTTGCTCCTCTTGAGTGGAAATTTATCGGAGGTGTTGATGGTGTTTGTCGCGGTGATGCTGGGGCTACCGGTTCCGCTGGCTGCTGTCATGTTGCTGTGGGTGAATCTCATCTCGGATGGGGCTCCTGCCTTGGCCATGACCACTGACCCTTACCCGGATGATTTGATGCAACGCAAGCCGAACCAGAAAAAGGTCGGGCTCCTTCCCTGGCATCGTTCATGGTTTATGGTTGTGATGGCGGTGTTGGGGGCAGGGGTTGGATTTTGGTTATTTCATCATGCGTTGCCTTCCGGTCAGGCTGTTGCGAGAACCCAGGCCTTTACTTTTTTGGTGATTATGGAAATGTGCTTGGCGCTGATGATCCGAGGTTTTTACCGAGTTCCTCTTTTCTCAAACATCTGGATATGGATGGCAGTTGTAATCTCATTAGGATTACAGGCAATTCTGCTATGGACGCCTGCAGGGCAATTATTTGATATGTCGGCTCCGGAGTCTCTTCAATGGACAGAGATGTTTCTCTGGCTGCTGATCTGGGGGATCACTGGATTGGGGCTGATCTTTCTGGACAGATTCTGGCGAAAAAAAGAGAAAGTTCGCTGAAAATGTGACATCCGTCGTGCAGGATTTTCCGACTCATCAATCCTTTTGTACCTTTGTAATTGAATTTTAAAAGACCCATACATGTCTGAAGTAACCACCACTTATTTGCCTTACAAGGTAAAAGATATCTCCCTCGCCGATTGGGGACGGAAAGAAATCCAGCTCGCTGAGGCTGAAATGCCCGGCCTGATGTCCCTGAGAGAAAAATATGGAAAGGATAAGCCGTTGAAGGGAGCCAGAATTGCCGGCTGCCTTCATATGACCATTCAAACTGCTGTCCTAATCGAGACCCTCGTGGAGCTCGGAGCGGATGTTACCTGGTCTTCCTGTAATATTTTCTCTACCCAGGATCATGCCGCTGCTGCCATGGCTGCTTCCGGTATTTCTGTGTATGCCTGGAAAGGAATGACAGAGGAAGAGTTCGACTGGGCCATTGAGCAGACTTTGTTCTTTGGCGAAGAGCGCAAACCACTCAACATGATTCTTGACGACGGGGGCGACCTCACCAACATGGTGCTTGATCGCTATCCTGAACTCGTTGGGGATATTCGCGGATTGTCTGAAGAAACCACCACAGGTGTTCACCGTCTGTATGAGCGCATGAAAAAGGGTACACTCCCTATGCCTGCCATCAACGTGAACGACTCTGTCACCAAGTCAAAGTTCGACAACAAATACGGCTGTAAAGAATCTCTCGTTGATGCCATTCGTCGTGCTACCGATGTGATGCTAGCTGGAAAAGTAGCCGTCGTTGCCGGATATGGAGACGTAGGCAAAGGGTCCGCAGCATCACTGCGAGGTGCCGGTGCCCGTGTCATCGTGACGGAAATTGATCCGATTTGTGCCCTGCAGGCTGCGATGGATGGATTTGAGGTTAAGAAAATGACTTCTGCCATTCCTGAAGTTGATATCGTCGTGACCGCTACCGGCAACAAAGATATCGTCAGTGGCGAGCACTTCAAGCTCATGAAGGACAAGACCATCGTCTGCAACATCGGCCACTTCGACAATGAGATTGACGTTGCCTGGCTCAAGGAGAATTTTGGAGAAACACACGTGAGCATCAAGCCGCAGGTGGATCTCTTTAACGTGGATGGCAATGACATCATTCTGCTGGCCGAAGGCCGTCTGGTGAATCTCGGCTGCGCTACCGGTCACCCCTCATTCGTGATGTCCAACTCCTTCACCAACCAGACAATGGCACAGTTGGAGTTGTGGAACAATAACGATAAGTACGAAAACAAGGTCTATACCCTTCCGAAGCATCTCGACGAAGAGGTCGCACGCCTGCACCTCGAAAAAATCGGTGTCGAGCTCGAAGAGCTTCGCAGCGATCAGGCCGATTACATTGGAGTCGAGGTTAAAGGACCCTACAAGCCAGAACATTACCGGTACTAGTTGCTGGTTTCTGCTTTCTCGAAATAAAAACCGCTCCAAACAGGGGCGGTTTTTTTACATCAGACAACCAGCCATCACCCGTCACCCAAACTTCACCTGCATCCACTGCATAAAAAATGTCGCAACCTCCGGTCTGAGAATGACGGTGAGCACAATGCCGGCAATGGCTCCGAAAAGGTGAGCGTCGTGGGCAATGTTGCCAATTTTGCGGAAGGATGCGAAAAAACTGAAACCCAGAAACAACAACGCGAAGATCCAACCCGGGATGTATCCGGGGATGAGTAGGAGCCCAATTCCCATCTCTGGATTAAATAGCACCGCGCTCAATACAACGGCAGAAATCGCCCCGGATGCACCTACCGCATTGTACCAGGAGTCATCCCGGTGCCGAATTGTACCAGGGATCGTGCCTGCAACCAGACTCAATGCATAAAGCACAGCAAACTGCCAGTGGCCGATCCATTGCTCCAGGGTAAAGGCGAAAAAATAGAAGGCCAGCATGTTGAAAATCAGGTGCATCCAGCTTCCATGCACGAGGCCGTGGGTCAGCACCATTTGATACTGGTTCTCCCGCATCATCCGGTAGGGATTGAATGTAAATTTGTATCGAAGATCAGCATCCGAAAAAGCCCGAATGGAGGTGATGACGGTGATCACAAAGACGGTCGAGGCGACGGGGGAGGCGAAGAATTGGGAGAGCATGCGAATCTAGGGTCTAGGTGAGTAGATGAAGTCAAATTTCTTTTACTGCCGAATACACCGTGAAGTTCGCTATTCCTCCCGATTACTTCCCAAATCGTCGATACTTCGCAGTTTGCGATTTGCGATCAACTGGTATGCTCCTCAATGGTTCGACTTCGCGCAGGCTGTCATGGCAATCCGAGGGCAACTGCTGATACAACTCCGTACCCTTCGTTTTCCAGGCAATCATCTTGTCAGATACTTCGCGAATGACTT
>CAZLKP010000229.1:0-7826 GCA_964560095.1 uncultured Bacteroidia bacterium | reverse complement strand
GATATTTATCGCCACCGGACAAGACGTCGCCAATGTATCCGAATCATCGGCCGGTATCGCCTACGTTGAACTCACCCCGGAGAATGACCTGTATTTCTCCATTACCATTCCATCTCTCATTGTGGCCACCTACGGTGGAGGTACCGGCCTGGCCACCCAGCGCGAATGCCTGGAGCTTCTCGGCTGTTACGGCAAAGGGAAGGTTCACAAATTTGCCGAAATCGTCGCCGGAATTGTTCTTGCCGGAGAACTCTCCCTCGCATCAGCCATCTCCTCATCCGACTGGGTCTCGAGTCACGAGCAATATGGAAGAAACCGATAGAAGGAAATCGAAAAAATGGGCGTGAACATGTTGTCCTAGCTGAATGATTTCTCAAAAAGGGGGCTGTCTCTCTCGTTTCCTCTATGCACCTGAGACATAAGTTTGAGGCGCAAAGACCGCTATATTATCAATGATTAACGAGCTTTGCGCCTTCTTATCGTCTTGGCAGTTATGACTGGTGCTTTTGAGACAACCTCTTGTGCATGTATCAGATCAAGTGGGCTGATCACTTACGGCTGAGGCTGCATCATTTCGGTGACATAATCATCACCATGCGGCGGCCTTCCATTTTGGGCTGCATTTCAATTTTGCCTACATCTTCGAGGCTTTCCGCAATGCGGTCCATCAGGTCGCGCCCACGATCCTTGTAAATGATATTCCGGCCACGAAACTGAATGAAGGTCTTCAACTTGTTGCCTTCCGACAGGAATTTCTCTGCATTCTTAACTTTAAAATTAAAGTCGTGATCATCGGTATTTGGACCAAAACGAATCTCTTTGATCGTGGTCTGGTGCTGCTTTACTCTTTGCTCCTTCTTTTTCTTCTTCAGAGCATAGGCAAATTTCGAGTATTCGATGACTTTACAAACAGGTGGTTGGGCTTTCGGGGTGATTTCCACCAGGTCCATCCCGTGCGCGTCGGCAATTTTTTGCGCCTCCTTTGTAGGCAGGACTTCATTAGCTTCTTCTCCGGCAATTTCAACAATTCGGATCTCAGGATGCCGGATCTCAAGGTTAATTTTGTGCTCGCGTACTTCGCGGGCACGGCGTGGTTTGACAAATCTTTTTCTTCTTCCCAAATTGATAAGCTTACGTGAAACAAAGTGAATGAGGTGTATTATCATCTCTATTAAATTTACGACCGTATTTTTGAAATGTTCAGATTTCGCATAATTCATCCAAGATTCCTTGTTTATCCATCGCTAATCACTCTCACATGAACCCATACACTCAACCTATGCTCCGGGATGGAGCCCTTGAAGGAAAAGTCATCATGATCACAGGCGGTGGTTCGGGACTTGGCAAATCCATGACCCGTTATTTTCTCCAGCTTGGCGCCAGGGTCGTGATCACCAGCCGCAGCATGGAGCGACTGGAAGCAGCCGCGAAAGAACTTCGCGTTGAAACCGGCGGGCAGGTGCTACCCGTGGCCTGCGACGTTCGTAATTACGACATGGTCGAAGATATGCTCCAGAAATCAGTGGCAGAATTCGGCCAGGTAGATGTGCTCGTTAACAATGCAGCTGGCAACTTCATCGCCCCCACAGAACGACTCAGCCACCGCGCCTTCGACGCGGTGGTCGATATTGTGCTTAAAGGCAGCTACAACTGTTCTCTTGCACTGGGCAAATACTGGATCAAACACGGAATCAAAGGCAATATCCTCAGCATCACGACTACCTATGCCTGGACAGGCTCTGCCTATGTGGTGCCTTCTGCCTGCGGCAAAGCCGGGGTGCTGGCCATGACCCGCTCTCTCGCTGTGGAATGGGGACGCAAATACGGCATTCGGGCCAATGCCATCGCCCCTGGCCCCTTCCCTACCCCGGGAGCATTCGAACGGCTCTTTCCCGAGCCCGTGCGCAAAGCCACCGGCATTGACCCCGAAGGACGAATCCCGCTGGGCCGCGTAGGTGAACATCAGGAGCTCGCCAATCTCGCGGCCTACCTGGTCTCCGACTTCTCAGCCTATGTCAATGGTGAAGTCATGACCATCGATGGAGGAGAATGGCTTGGCGAAGCCGGCGAATTTTCCATGATGCACAAAGTCCCCGATGAGATGTGGGACTCGTTGCTGGAACGGGGCAAAAAGGTGAAGACGTGAAGCCAAACAGAGGGTTGTCGTTCGGAGTTCAGGATTCCCGCGTTTGGGGGTTCTGATGCCTGATTCCTATTTCGCAAGTACCAACTCTGTGGAAAAAACGTCTCTCGCTTTTTCAAAAAAAGCGGCTAGATCAATGTTATACGATGGATCGTAATCGTAACGATCCACGCTGAGAAGCCAGCTGATCTCCAGGCGACCGGGTTCGGGTTGGTTGGCATATACTTCCAGGGTCATTCCATTCTCGATGAGGGTGAGCTTGCTAGCAATAGAGTTGGTGAGCTTCCAACCATCCGGCAGCGTGATATTCATCTGTACCGTTTTCTCTTGGGGATACCCTACATTCGTGGGTAAAGCCCGGCTTTCGGCGATCATCGGCAAGGTCGCCGCCCAGTCGTATAGATCCAGGGGTAGGAGCAGGGTGTCTCCCTGCTGTTTGACCGTGGTTTCCCGGGCCTGAAACGCCATCGTCACGGGCGACTCTCGACGAGGTTCCAGCGTCATATTGTGGGGATTGATGGCTTCTAACTGAAACCCCGACACATCCACATTGCAGTTCCAGGGCAGCTCCGGGTATCCCAGGTAGCTTTCATTCACATTTCCTGTGATGGTTGCTGAGTCATCCAACTGCAGGTTGAGCACATGGCTGGTCATTGAGCCTGTCGAGGGGGACACCTCCACCCACTGGGTCGTCGAGTCAGAGATTTCCCAACCGCGCTCATTGGCGCTGTTGAGTGGCAGCCAGAGATAATCAAGATGGCTTTGGGAAGCATCGAGGTACATGAATTGCCCATCCACCAGGCATCGCACGATCATGTGGTTAAATTGGGCCCAGAAGGGCTCATCAACAGGGGTGCCATGGCTCCTGGTGCTGACAAATACCCGCGTCGGATCAAAGCCGGCGCTTTCCAGGAGTAAAAACAGCAGCATATTGATGTCGGTGCTGTTGCCTGTGCGGGATTTGTACACCAAACCCGGGCTGTTGCTCACACCTGGGGCGTAGATCCTATTCCAGGTCATGTATTTCTGCAGGTGCCGCACAATGTTGGCAACTTTTTCTTCTTCTGTGACCGCCTGCCTGGTAAGAGAATAGGCCAGGGCTCCCAGCGCTTCGAGCACTTCGAGTTTTTCTTCCGCCAGGGTCCCGATTTCCAGGGCATAGCTAAGATCCTTCCATTCCTGCTCATTGGTGAGCATTTCGAAAGGATTAAGCTGAAACCGTATCTGAAGGCGGTGATCATTGGGGTTCACCAGATAGGGATCATCCCACGGGTAGGGATCATTGTACCGCCGGACCCATCGGTTGCGGGCAACGGCGACAAAATCACTGGGCAGGGTTTTGATCCGGTACGTGAGGGGCTCAAACGGGTTGAGCTGCAACTCGCTGTATTTGACCGGAATCTTTTGCTGAAAATACCATGGGCGAGGAATGTCCCCACGGGGAGTGATCAGGTAATACCTCACTTCCAGCACCGAGCCCACAGTCGCCTCGCTCATAACAAAGGTTTTGACAAGGCTATCGGCCGAAATGGTACTATCCGGCAAAGCGCCCACCTTCATCAGCGATTTTTTACGCTTGTTTCTGTCTTCATCCCAGTAGTGAACCTGAGCCCGCAATCCGGAAATACGCTCTCCTTTTTGAAAAGGGATGACCTGATTGGTCCATGCCAGCCCTTCTTCTGTCAGAATTTTGATCTGATAATGACGTACCAGTCTGGCTGTGTTCCCTTCAGAATGCTGGGGATACCAGTTTCCCTGATCAAAGAGAAAAATCGCATCTGCACCCGGCGCAAACTGATAGGAAGTGGCTGTCATGTCTTCATCGGAGACTTTTCCCCATCGGCCCACGATCGTTTGGGAAGAGAGAAAAAGAGGGAAGCAGGTCAGGAACAGGGGGAAGACGGAAAAGAGGGAAAGCGGTATGAGGTCTGAGAGCCTCCCTCCTGTCCTGAAACCGGCAAAATCCCTGCGTGGGGATGCGACAGCTTCAAAAGAAGACCTTCCCGCTTTGGTGGCAGACAAAGGAGAAGGAAAAATAAAGGAGGAGAAAAAGCGAAGCAAGATTTTCACAGCTTTGAAGATTTTCTGGAAAGTTAGCAGGGTGTGGGGAAATGGCAAATGGGAATGAATAACTGTGTATCAGAAGCGATTATTCAGCACCCACTGCGCACCTCCTAACAATCCCGCCTCAATTCCGTTTGATGATACATCTCATCGTCTATATTTCCAGGTAACTCCGATCGAATTCGCAGCATGAAAGGCTACCTTTTTTCCAAATATATCCCCAACGGCTCCGACCAGGATCCATTTCAGCGCCTGCTGAAAATTTTTCTTGATATCCTCACCTACACTTCCGGCGATGTGGATGAGGCCCTCAACTGGATGAACCAGCTCGACCGTCAGTACAATCTTACTGACGATGACTATGGCATGGGTGATTTCATCGAAGACCTCAAGCGCCATGGCTACATCGAAGAGGAAGCACCACAATCCGGCAGTTTCCAGATGACCGCCAAGTCAGAGCAGAGCATCCGGCAGCGGTCCCTGGAAGAAATTTTCGGGAAGCTCAAGCGCGGCGGCCAGGGCCGCCACCGCACCCCGCACTCCGGCATGGGCGACGAGCCGCTTAGTGAACTCAAGGGGTTTGAATTTGGCGATCCGGTCGAAAATATCGCTATGACCGAATCCATGCGCAATGCCCAGATCAATCACGGCATCGATGAGTTCATGATGACCGAAGATGATCTTGCCGTGCGCGAAACCGAGCACAAAAGTACCGTCTCGACGGTACTGATGATCGATATTTCCCACTCCATGATCCTCTATGGAGAGGACCGCATCACCCCGGCCAAAAAAGTGGCGATGGCACTCTCCGAGCTTATCATGCGGAAATATCCTAAAGATACCCTCGACATCATCGTCTTTGGCAACGATGCCTGGGCCATCAACATTAAAGACCTACCCTACCTGCAGGTCGGGCCCTATCATACCAATACCGTTGCAGGGCTCGAACTCGCCATGGACATCCTGCGTCGTCGCAAGGCCACTAATAAGCAGATCTTCATGATCACTGACGGCAAGCCCACCTGCATTCGCGAAGGGGTTCGCTATTATAAAAACTCTTTCGGCCTCGACCGCAAGATCCTCAACAAAACCCTGAATCTGGCAGCTCAGTGCCGCCGACTCAAAATTCCGATCACCACCTTCATGATCGCCCGCGACAGCTGGTTGGTGCAATTCGTGCAGGAATTCACCCAGGTCAATAACGGCCGCGCATTCTATTCCTCTCTCGATGGCCTCGGTGAGTATGTCTTTGAAGACTTCGAGCGAAACCGAAGAAAAAAGTTGAGATAGAAGATTTGCAAAGGTGGAGACGGAAAAGAGGGAAGATATGGAGGCGACAAAGAATTGAGAAAGTAACGAGTCAAATGTTCGGGGCACGGATATCAAGCCCCCCAGGAGTGTGGACTTATGCACGAGCAATAGCCGGCGATCCGCCTTTGGAGGAGGACACAGGGAGTGACAATGCATTTTCCTGACTTCGGTTACCCATCAGCCGCACGGGAGTACAGGGAACTCCTCCTTATATCGTATAAGTCGGTCGCACTTTGTGAACGTCAAACTCCCAGTTGAGGATTTTATAGAAGTCAAAGTCTTCCGGATTGGGAAGATACCTCTTCGCCTTTTCGTAGTCCAGCTGAGACAGCACGTGCATGTCTTCAAACACGAGTTTGGCCAGTTCTGACTCCATGTCCACGAGGCGTGGCGGAATTTTTCCGGTTTTGGGATCTTCCATATCCTTAAGAGGAAGTCCTTCGATGTTGGCTTTTGAGCTAGTAGAAACTATCACACCGGATATCCCTTCGTCAAACAGTTTTTTCACGCCCATGCCCAGCAGGGTGCAAAGGGTGAGGTCGTAGGCCACCGGGCGCGTACAACGGAGCTCGTAGCCGAGCTCTACTGGGCGGGATTTGATGTTAACACCCATGGCTTTGAGGCGACGCTGCACCAATACGTTGAAAATGTGTGCTTTGGAGACGTTGCCAAGTTCGGGGTGACCGTGGTCGTCGTAGGTGAAGGCAATACCACAGTTTTTGATATCATCTTCACTGAGGAAATGGAATACTCCCTCGGAGACAATCGCCACACCATGCAGCACGTCATCAATGCGACGCTTCACCATGGAGGAGATAATGAGGTTCACCACTTTGTCGATGGTGATCTCGGTCTTAGTAAACATCTCCGGGATGATGATGATGGGAAAATGGCAACTGGTACCGATTTCGAAGCAAAGGTGACCGGCAGAGCGCCCCATAGAAGAGACGACAAACCAGTTGCCACTGGTGCGGGCATCTTCATAGATGGTATTACCAATTCTTACGCCTTCGTCTTTAGCGGAGTTAAAGCCAAAGGTCGGTGTGCGGCCCGGCAGGGGGATATCGTTGTCGATGGTCTTGGGCACGTGGATATTCTGAATTTTCACGTTATTGACCACGAGATATTTGGTGAGTCGATTGGCGGTAGAAGCCGTATCGTCACCGCCGACGGTGACCAGCAGTTTGATGTTGTGCTTGACAAAAAACTCGGTCGAAAATTCGTGATCTTTGGGCTTGTAGCGACTCATTCGCAGCGTAGAACCTCCACGCGAAAAGATGCGATCGGCATAATGAAAGTCTATATCCACCAGTTCGGGTTCACCGTGGAAAATATTTTTATACCCGTCGTGAATGCCCAGTACATGATATCCGTCTTTGAGGAATACCTTTGCAATGGTACTGATGACAGTGTTGATTCCTGGAGCGGGACCTCCAGCGCAGAGGATAGCAATAGTGGGTCGCATGGATTGCAGGATTGGTCAGTTATGGAATATAAGCTCGGATAAATTTACCGTAGTAGGAGGTAAGTTCTTAATCTAATAACCTATAGCTCCCCCAATGGTTTTTGAAAAATACCTCGCTACCGGCTCAATTCCCAGAGATAGCAAGTTATTCTCTGTTCAAACAACAAACTCCATTTGGAAAATATTCCGGAATAAAATGGTCAATAGTCAAGAGACCAAATTTATAGGTCCCTGGATTCAGAAGACTTTGTCGAGACAACACAGGCCGTTACCGATTTTTGGTCACAGGAACCCCACAAGAAGCACCCTGAGACGTATTCCTTTCGATACTGGACCAACGTTCCGACCAGCCCCATTACCTGACAATTTCCAGCAGTTCCAGGTCGTAGATCAGCAGTGAATTGGGGGTAATAGGCGGACGATTTTCGTTGCCATAGCCCTGGTCCGCGGGAATCCAGATGCGCCAGGAGTCGCCGGGCTTCATGTGTATGAGGGCTGTTTGCAAGCCAGGAACAGCCTGAGAGATGTCAATCTCGAGGCTGCCGTCGGGCTCTTTTTCGCTGGAGGCAAACTGCGTGTTGTCAAGCAAACGGCCTTCAAACTTGATCTTCACGATGTTATCAGATCGGGGAGATGCCCCGGTTCCCTCCTCCATAACTTCAAACTGCACACCTCCCAGCAGGGTATCCACGCCGGCTCGCATTCGATTTTGCCGGAGAAATTCCTGCCCGTTGATCTGATTTTCTGCGGCCCGCTTGGCTTCCATCATCCGGGCAAATTCACTAATCATGGTCACTCCCTGCTCACGAGTGATCAGTGTGGCGGCATCTGCTGAGACCGCAT